>CAMDOJ010000175.1 GCA_945903555.1 Chthoniobacter flavus | reverse complement strand
GACGTCGGCTCAGGCGTGGCTTGGGGTGCAGGTGTCGGTTCGGATGTCGGAACTGGTACAGGTTTTTCTGCAGGCTCGGGCTGCGGGGTGATTTGCGCGTAGTCGAAAACGATCGATTTTTCGGTCTGGGCAACAGCGTAGTCCAGCGCTTTGGCAGTCACTAAGGTGCCGAGCAAAGGCAAAATGGCAAGGCGAAGGGTGAAGTTGGGAATACTCATGGATTTTTAAATGGGTCGGGTGGCTTTTAGTCTCATTACGATCGGCATAGGCATGCCTTCGGGTGGTGCGCCCTGCATTTGCAGCCCGGTTAAGATTTCTTTAGTGATAGCAGCATCGGTGGCGGCGTCGCCCGCACTGCCTTCTAAGGAAGCTCGCGTGACGCGACCGGTGGAATCCACCCAGACGCGCACCTTGACGTTGAGAATCGCAGATTTTGTTTTTTTGTGATTGCGAAGGGCGTGGACAATCTCGGACTGGACTTGCCCTACAAAGGCGCCGTATTTTGACCCCTTTCCTCCTTTTCCTGATCCGGTGCCACCGATCATGCCATTTCCACCGCCTTTGGATAAGCCAAAGGCATCAGGGCCATTTCCTTCAATATTGGTGCCCAGTGGGGCTGGTTCGGGAGCCGCTTGAGGCTCGGGTTCTGGCGGTTGCTCGGGTGTGAACTTTTCTTCTTTCACCATTTCAGGCTCAGGTGGCGGTTCCTTCGGTGGTGGTGGGGGCGGGGGCGGCGGAGGTGGGGGCGGCGGGAGCGATATGCTCACCATGCTGACTGAAGATTTCTTTTTAGGCGCTTTCTTGGGAGAAAGCGTAAAATAGGCGACGAGACTTGCCAAAAGAACACCACCCACGATGACCTTGGTTTTGTGTTTCGCAAAGAAACTGATCTCTTCCTCGTCTTCGTCGGGCATGGGATTATTTATTTGGGTCCTACGGTGGCGAGACCGATTTGTTTGACGTCCAGCCTGCCGAGCACGTCGAGGACATCCATCACGAGCTGATACTGCGTGGCGCGGTCACCCCGCACCACAACAGGAAATTCGGGGAATTTGGATTTATGCTCGCTGAGCTTGGACTCCAGTTCGGGCAGTGTGACTGGAACCGTATCCAAAAATACTTTACCCTCGTTATTCACCGTGATGGATTTGCCTTTGGGCCCACCAACCGCAGGCGCTTTACTGCCCTTCGGTAGGTCCACCTTTACCCCCTGAACTCCCGCCGTGGTCATGATGATAAAAATCAGGAGCAGAACGAGGTAGAGATCCACCATCGGAGTGACGTTGATATCGTCGTAGGAATTGTTGTCGCCAGCGTCCATGATTAGGTGGTTTTTGAAGCGATGGCAGCCATGATGGCAGCCGACTCACTTCCCTTGGATTCTTCATTGCGGGCAGCCTCTTCAGGAGTGCGGACTTGTCGAATGGGAACGGTCCTTTGGCTCTCTCCGGGTGGCGGATAAAACTCGGCGACCTTGGCCACAAACTCGTCAATGAACACCTGCATCGAGGCACTAACCCCTTTGATGCTCGTATTCAGAAAGCTATACATGAATAGAGCGGGAATAGCGACGAGAAGACCGACCGTCGTGGCGAGAAGCGCGCTCGCGATACCAGGCGCAATCGAATTCACATCGACCTCGCCAGATTTAGCGATGATGGCAAATGTGATCATAACGCCCACGACGGTTCCAAGAAGGCCCACATAGGGACCACCAGCGATGCTGACAGTGAGGTAGACGAGACCTTTGCTGAGGCGGTGTTGCTCGTGGACGTAAGCAGCATCCAAGGCGGCACGAATAGCTTGAATCGAGCGGGCGGAGAGGCCTTGGCCTTTATTTTTGCCAAATCCCAGACGGTGGCGAATTTCTTCCGAACCGACGTGATAGATGTGATACAGCGGGGAATCAGCAAGGAGGGCGAGGCCTTTTTTGCCAATCTTTCCGCCAAACGTTTTATCCGACTTGGGATTATCGAGATCCATTACAGTGAGGTCCGCTGCCACGTTTTTCCAGAGTTGTTGGAACTCGGTGTTGCCCTTTTTGATTTTACCAAGGCTACTGAACTTGAGGACGGCCACGGTCCACCCTGCCGCCATCATGAGCACGCAAACGACAACGGCAATCCAACCATCGAACATCATGTTGTTAGCGATATCGCCGAAGAGGGAGAGATGCTGCATGACGCCGCTATGCTCCCCACCCTCGCCGCCCTCGCTCTCACCATGGACGATGAGCTTGGTGCTGGAGTCATTACCGGTTTGGCTAACATAGGAAAACTGCACCCAGCCATTCGTGCGGGCGGTTTTTGAGATTTCCAATTCGTCCAACTCACCCACAGCGCCATTTTTACCATCCTTATCAGCGCCGAGAACCGCTTCCGAAGTGAGCGAGGGAAGGCCTTGGGCGATTTTTGAGTATTCCTTTCCGTCGATGAATAGCGTGGTCGCCGAACCATCGCAAACCACCGCCAGATGCTTCCAGACATTGACCGCAACCGGTTCTCCTGCGGGCGACTGGGATTGAGCACCCGCGTTACGAATCAGCAAATAGGGCACGCCATTTTGGAAGCCGACTTGGAACTGGCTATCGGCAGCATCCCAATCAAACAGAACTCCCCTTTCCGCCAGCGTGGTGAGCTTAACCCACGTGGAAAGACTGAATGGCTGACCAGGTGCAGCGCTAAATGTTGTGGAGCCAGGAATCTTGATCGCCGTATTGCCAAGGAGTCGCATTCCAGAACCAATGAGCGCGCCCTCCGAGAGAGTCCCGCCGGAAGACGCGTTGTTCGCATTCTTCGTGGCATCGGTGGGCGTAGGAGTATTGAGATTGTAAACGAGAATGGTCTCCTCGTCGTAGGCGGCTTTGGGATCAGCGGCGTCCTCCGCCTTCATTTCTGCATTTCCGCTGTAAAGCCAGATTTTACTTTGCGCACCGGGCATGATGTCGGGGACTTTCACCCACACGAAAGCTTCATTCATGAGGGCATCCCATTTTTCCACGCGGTGATCGAGGGGAGTCTTATCATCCTCGGTCACGAAGCGCAGATCGCTCCCATCTTCCTTGGCGGATTCAAAGTTAAAATTTCCTTGGTGCAAGCGGAGGAGCACCGTTGCGGTGCCGGCTGGTCCAGCGATCTCGAAGCCGGTTTTTGTCGTATCGATCGTGATGGGTTTGCGGGCTGTCCAATCAGTATTCCACCATGCTTGGGAATCAGCTTGGGAGGCGAGTAACGAGGCAAGGGCGATGAGTGAGGTTCGGGCGAATGAGTTTATTTTCATGGCATGCGGTTAGAGTTCTAGGGAGACTCGGAAGGTGAACAAGGGTTGACCGGCTTCTGACGGAGATTGAGTGACCTGGGGGATGCCGACAAGGAACTCGCCATTCACATGCTCGATCAGGCGAATCGATGTACCCAATCCCACGCTCCATAGTGAAAACTGATCCTCTTGCTCGGGAAGAGGGTCGTTGAGCATCGCGTAGCCGGCATCAATGAATGCAAAAAATCGCCACTCGTTTCCTTCAGGCAGCCAACCAACCAATGAAGGGGACCTTAACTCCAGTGTGCCGCAAACGGCATTATCACCAACAACGCTCGACTCCAAATACCCGCGCACCGTGCTGTAACCCCCAAGGCTAAACTGCTCGGTATCGACGAGGGGATTTGCTGTCGCTTGCGCCTGCAAACCTCCAACGAGCTGGAAATCCCAAGCTAACTTTTGCGTGTGCTCGATTCCACCCCGCAAATGAAAGAAATTTGCACTCGCATTGTAGCGTCGATTATCAAAGGCCACGGCCTCTTCTGTCCCAGTGCCTCTAAACGAAAAACTGGCTCCAACATTGAAGTCCGTCTGGTATTGCTTGCCAATCAAATTGGCATTGTAGTTCAGACTGACTGGCCAATAGGTGAGAGGACTCGAAATAGTCTGATTACCAATAATCAAATCTTGCGTAAAGTT
>CAMDOJ010000174.1 GCA_945903555.1 Chthoniobacter flavus | reverse complement strand
AAAAACATTCTCGGCTCGGGATTCGATTTAGACATTTACGTGCATCAAGGTGCCGGTGCCTATATTTGCGGTGAAGAGACCAGTCTTCTGGAATCCCTCGAGGGCAAACGCCCGTATCCCCGCATCAAGCCTCCCTACTTTCCTGCCGTATTAGGCCTCTACATGAAGCCAACGATCGTCAATAACGTGGAGACGATCTGCCACGTGAAGCACATCATCTCGATGGGGGCTGAAGAATACTCCCGCATGGGAACCCCTGGTGATGGCGGCACTCGCACCATGTGCGTCAGCGGCGACGTCGTTCGTCCCGGATTTTACGAGATTCCTTGTGGCGGGGTGACACTTGGAGAATTGATTTTTGACGTCTGTGGCGGCCTCAAGCCTGGACGTACACTTAAAGCGGTCATCCCCGGTGGAAGTTCAGCCAAGGTCCTTCGCGCTGGTGAGGTCTTTAAAATGAAGGTCAAAGGCGATGACGGTCAGATGATCGATAAGGACACCCCCCTTCTTGATCTCGTGATGGACGCCTCCTCTCTCCAAGCCGCAGGCACCATGGTGGGTAGCGGCGGGGTGATGATCATGGACGACACGCGCGACATGGTTTGGGCCCTCAATAACCTCAATCAATTTTACGCCCACGAGAGTTGCGGTCAGTGCACACCTTGCCGCGAAGGGAGCCTTTGGATGTCCAAAATGACGACGCGCATTATGGACGAGGGGGCCCAGCCCGATGACGCCAAAAATCTCAAAAACATCGCCGATAACATCGCTGGCCGCACGATTTGTGCCTTTGGCGAAGCTTGTTCCTGGCCGACCCAGAGCTTCCTCGCGAAGTTCCCTGACGAGTTTGAGAAGAGGGTCGTCTAAAATCTTGGCATCGCAAGGAGAGGCCTCTCGCAGCGTATTTTCGGCCAAGTAAGAATAATCTCCCGATAATTCAGCGGGAGTCACCTTGACAAAGGACATTGAGTCGCCGATCTGCTGAGCGTAAGGGTCTGGCGACTTTGAGACGCCTTTTTGGCGATTTTCATGGCAGTATTTTGGATATGTTGCGGGGAGGATTGCCAAAATCCGTTTTTGTTTAAATCCTATGGAGAAAAAAAGTTGCGTCGTGAGCGGAATGGCGCTAACTTAAGGGCGGTTTCCGATGAATACAGGGGTTCCGGGCCAAGATTCACCAGGATCCGATCTCGGAATGGCTGTGCAAGTCGTTGAAAATCGTCATGGACAAGAGAACATGACACCCAATGGGAGCCGGTTTTACTCTGGTATTCGTTAAGTTAGCGCCATTCCGTCGTGAGCGTGAGGTTTTTTTATCGGGATGCTGTGGCGCCGCCGCCGTCCGACTCCCTGCGGCGGCTTGCCAAGACGGAGTCGCGAAGCGCATAGGCTGGAGCCGCCTCCCATCTCCGAGAAGCGGCGACGGCGTTGCCTAAAGTCAGGGGCCCCGACGGCGCGGCACCACTACCAATTGACACGAAGGGTGCTGCCGCACCAAGGCGCGAAGCGCGCCCTTTTTCGATGGTAGGGACGGCGCGCCGCCGCCGTCCGACTCCTCGCGCCGCCGCCGTCCGACTCCTCGCGGCGAAGCGCACCCGCCATCTCCGAGAAGCGGTTCTGGTCTTCAGCACGGTCAGTGAACTGGTCGGTACCTGTGTTCGATAAAGCATTTTTATTG
Source organism: Chthoniobacter flavus (assembly GCA_945903555.1). GTDB lineage: Bacteria > Verrucomicrobiota > Verrucomicrobiia > Chthoniobacterales > Terrimicrobiaceae > UBA967. The sequence continues at coordinate 2,291 of CAMDOJ010000174.1, read as the reverse complement.
CTTTTTCCCGTAAATATGGCAGGTTCTTTGTAGCATGAAAACCACGCTAGACATTCCCGATCCGCTCTTTCGGCAGGCCAAGGCTCGGGCTGCCTTGCGTGGGGTCTCTCTCAGACAGTTTGTATCGGAGGCACTTGAAGAAAAAATCACGGCACCAGCTTCGGGTCGCGTCGGTTCGGTGGAACCGCCATGGATGCGTGGGTTTGGAGCACTCGCGGACCTTCATTTGGAAACCAGCAAGATCGAAGCCCTGATTGCCGAAGAGTTTGAATGCTTGGACGAGGAAGATCGCTCATGATCCTCGACACGAATGCGCTCTCGGCATGGGCGGATGGGAATCCCGCCTGCCGCCCAGCCTTCGCCGAAGCCTCGCGTCTGGTGGTACCGGTCATTGTTTTGGGTGAATACCACTATGGCATACGGCAGTCTCGCCAGAGGAGCCGTTACGAGGATTGGCTTACAAAAAACCTGTTGTTTGCTGAAATCCAACCGGTGTCTGAAATCACAGCCAGTCACTACGCTGAAATACGTATTCGTCTGAAAACCAATGGTACACCCATCCCTGCCAACGATATCTGGATCGCCGCGATAGCGCTGGAACTCAAGCTCCCCCTTCTCAGCAACGACAACCACTTCGACATGATACGAGAGCTGAATCGGGTTGCATTTTAGCTTGCCCAGCTTTCCTGATCAGAAATTCGCGGGGAGCGCCCTCACAGTCCTGTAGCGGGGGTCTATGTCCGCCGAAGTGCGCCCAGATACCACAACCCCAGCAGTGCAAAGACAGCCGCTACAAAAAATCAACAAAGATGCCGGTGAAAATTTTTCCGATTTCGATAGTGCGTGGTTTGGTGTGATATTTTCTTTGAGAGGTGCCTTTGTTTCTTGCGGAGATAAAAAGACAATGTATAAGATATTTTAACGCATAAATGCACGGGGAAGCTCACTTTTGGTGTTCCCTCAGTGCAGTAAAAAACAACAAAGAGCGTCAGTTTTTCTTTTGTAAATGCGCCCGTAGCTCAGTGGATAGAGCGCCGGTCTTCTAAACCGGCTGTCGATGGTTCGATCCCATCCGGGCGCGCCACCCCTCCAGCGAGGGCTGGAGCCGCTTTGCAGGCTGTTCTGCGGTCTTGTTTGTTCACTCAAGATTTCAGTAAGGAATGGTAAATTATGGGGTTTTTCAGTGGGGTTTTTGTGAACGTGGCGTGAACGCTCTTCGCTCTCAAGGTGGGGGGAGGGGGTCACGTTTTTTAGCCCCCCTCCCCTCATATAGCACTGATTTGGGTGGTCGCGGAATTTTTTGTAAAGGGAGGATCGCCTTTTTCCAGATCGCCGCTCGCCTTCTTTGCCGCGCCTTTTTTATTTTTTGGGTCAAATTCGGGGCGCTCAAAAAGTAATAAATTTATATAATGGGGTTGTAGGCGGTGGTTGAGAGTGCGAAAACTCTCGCGATGATCGAACAGCATTATTCTTGCCGACAGGTAGCGGCTCGCCTAGGCGTGTCTCACGGAACCGTTCATAAATCGGTAACTGATGGGCGCATGGGAGCGGTGATTTTCGGCCATCGTATATTAATTCCCGAAAGCGCGGTGGCCCACTACTTAGAGGTGCACCGTGTCGGGCCTGTCCCTCCTCGCCGTTTGCTGGCGACAGCCTAATTGCCAACGGGCAGTGAACATGTTGCAGGTGCTTTGCACACAAGTACCTTGCAATGTCCTTGCTGGCATCTTTGCCGTCAGCTTCATCTCCTATAGAGCACCTATAAAAAAGAAACGGCGAGGATTTGGGCTTTGAATAATATCTGTGGTATTGTCCAAAAATGCCTCAGAAAAAAATAACGCGCCGAATCGGTTCAGATCGGAAGTCAAAGTTTCATGCAGTTGCGACTCTATCGAGCGAGACGCATGGCGGCGAGCGGCGAGGCCAATGGATTTGCACGATTGGATGCGGCATGTTCTGAATCAAGCTGCGGGGCGTCCTGACGAGCTGACTGATGAAGAGCGACGACATGTTTATATGTGAAGTTGGTGGTGGTTTGCTGCTCTGTCACGGAATTGTCACGTTCCGAGCATCACGTCATGGGCACACCGATTCTTGGTCGAACAACTTTGCGCTAAAAGGGCCGTGCAGTCGTTTTGATTTGGCGTCTGCTGTCGTGCCATTGCCGGATCGTCAACGGCGCCGTGCGGTGATGATGGGGCCTAAGTGCTGGCCGGAGATTTGTATCTGTCTCGGATGAATCGAACAAAAGTAGGCTTCTTTGAGTTAGGTTGCCCTGGGTTTGTGAATAG
>CAMDOJ010000173.1 GCA_945903555.1 Chthoniobacter flavus | reverse complement strand
GGACGAGGGCCAAAGTTGAGTAGCAGGTTGCCGCCTCCCGTGGTGCAACTCACCAGCATTTTAATGCATTCTTCGGGGCTCTTGAATCCCTCCTCGCCGCGATACGACCAACCCTGTCCGACGTGGATGCAGGATTCCCACTGCTTCTGGATGTCCATCGCTCCAATGTGGCCTTCAGGCGTGTAGTAGTCGCCCTCGGTCATTTTCGCCATCTCTGGGGATGACGGCCCCCTGTCTTCTGGAGTTGCGGGGCCGCAAAACTTCGCCGCGCGGTTATTGACGATCATTTTTGGTTGAAGCCGGTACATCATCGAAAAGAGCTCATCGAAGCGCCACTTGCCCCAATCGCGGCCGCCAACATGGTCGAACCACATCACATCGATATTGCCATAATTGGTGAGTATTTCCTCAATCTGCTTGCGGTACCAATCGTCGTATTTGACATTGTCCCCAGCGAGATAGTCTGGGTTATACCAATCTCGAGTTGAGTAGTAGAGTCCGACCTTCATGCCTTGCCGGTGACAGGCATCCACGAACTCTTTAACAATATCACGCCCGTAGGGGCTTTTCATGATGTTGTAATCCGTTTGCTTCGTATCAAACATCGAAAAGCCATCGTGATGCTTGGTGATGAGAACCATGTATTTCATGCCCGATTCCTTCGCGAGCTTCACCCAGGCATCTGGGTCGAATTTTTCGGGATTGAAGCGCTTGTAGAGATTGTCATACACGGGATCTTCGAGGCGGGGGCCGTGTTGGTTGATATCCCATGGACGATTGCCCTCGCGTCCCCATCCGATTTCTTTTTGCCCAAGCGAGACGGGCCCCCAGTGGATAAACATTCCGAACTTCGCATCACGAAACCACTGCATTCTCGCCGCATTTTGCTCGGCGGTCTCGTGGAGTTGGGGAACATGCTTCAATGATGGTGCAACCACGGTCTTGGCCGGTTCGTTGGCCGCAAAGACGGCGGGAGAAACCGCAACCAAAATAGCAAAAAGTTTTGCAATGCACTTATTCATAATAAATTATAGGTTTTTTAATCGGAATTACAAAACACCCTATGGATTCATCCTAATGATAGCAATCGCAATCAAGAAATCACAAAGAGTAAGAATGTCGTGGTTTTTTCACTCGTAGCGGAGAGCGGATATGGGGTCGAGACGCGCGGCCTTGAGGCCCGGATAAATCCCGGACAACAAACCAGCCAGAAGGGCGAAAACAACACTGAAAAGAACCCCGTCCCAAGAAAGCAAAGGCACGTTTTCCGTCGGAGAGATGAGCTTAAGTATCTCAATCAAACCCAGCGAGGCGCCGATCCCCAGAAAGGCGCCGATGAGCGAAATGAACATTCCCTCGGTGATGATCTGAAGAAAAATATCGCGGGGCCGGGCACCGACCGCCATACGGATCCCAATCTCTCGCACTCGCTCGGAAATACTCGCGAGCATAATGTTCATAATGCCTATGCCGCCGACAATGAGACTGATTGCGGAAATCAACCCTCCGCTCAGGCGGGCAGCGCGAACACTGCTTTCGACTCGATCAAACCAATCCTCGCGTGTCTCGAAATCAAAGTCATCCACGCCCCGATGAGTGATATCCAGAAGCTTTCGTATCTGCTCCAAAGCTGGACGAAAATATTCCAGATCGCGGACTCGCACAATTAACGCATCAAGTTTGATCGAATCGATCGAGTAATAGAGCTTATTCGACTCCGGCGTGACATTGCTTTTTTTCTGTTCCATCGAAACGTTGCGTGTGTTCGAGCTAGGTTTTTCATCAGAACCCACACCTGAACGGAACTCATGAAAAAGCGTTGTGAATGGAATCAAGACAGCCTCATTTTTGATACGGAAAGGATCCCATTTCCAACGCATGGATTTCTTTCCAGAGCGGCGAATGCGCGCCTGCTCTTCAGATTGGTAGAAATCCAACACCCCGACGACCTCGAATGGGGAAGTGCCGATAAGAACAGTTTTTCCGATGATCGACTCGATCGAAACGTCCGGCCACAGCTGCGTTGCGACGGTATTGCCAAGGACAACGCAGCGCGATCCACGCTGAACGTCGAGATCAGAAAGGAACCGTCCGGCCCCGATCTGGTGCATACGGATCACAAAGTGGTCGGGGTAGATGCCCTGAATCGTCCGGCGTTCTCGGGTTCCACTTGAGCCAAAGGAGGACACCAACGAGCGGATCAAGATTTCTGGCGAGACATGCGAGATCAAGCTTGCCGATTCGCGGATGACTTGGGCGTCACGAAGAGTGAGCCCAGGCGAAAGATTAGCAAAATCCATTTTGAGACTTGATGGGGTATTCTCTTCGATGGTGACCAACTCCAAACCTCCTAATTGCTGCATGAAGGTTCTCGTGCCCTCCTCCATGCCCCGCGTGAGTGCCATCGTCGCGATGAGACTACTCACGCCCAATACGATTCCCAACATCGATAGAACGCTGCGGAATTTTTGTGAGGCGATCTCACGGATACTGATCTGGAAAACAACAAGCAGGCTCATGGTTGGTATTCCCTCACGATATGTCCGTCCCGGATTTCAATGATCCGGCGCGACCGCGCGGCGATAGCGGGATCGTGGGTGACGAGGACGATCGTTTTCCCCGAGGCATTGAGATCGTCAAACATCCCAAGAATCGAAAGTCCCGTGGCGGAGTCGAGGTTACCGGTCGGCTCGTCAGCAAAAATGATTTGCGGATTGTTGACGAGGGCGCGCGCAATCGCAACGCGTTGGCACTGTCCCCCGCTGAGTTGCGGCGGGCGGTTGGAAAGCCGATCACCGAGCCCCACATCACAAGCAACCTTTCGGGCTCGTTCCCGACGCTGCGCTGCGGGAACGCCGCCGTAAATCAGCGGCAACTCGATATTGGAAACCACATCGAGCTTGGACAGCAAATTGAACGACTGAAACACAAACCCGATCTTCTTGTTACGCGCCTCCGCGAGCTGATCCGGAGTGGCTCGCGTGAGCTCATTACCACAGATCTCCATTCGTCCCGATGAAGGTGTGTCGAGGCATCCCAGCAAGTGCATGAGCGTGGACTTACCGCTCCCACTGGGGCCAATGATGGCGACAAATTCCCCCTCCTCAATGCGGAGGTTTATTTGATCCAGCGCACGGATCTCCTGGTCGCCAACTTGGTAGATTTTGCTGACGTTTTCGAGGTGAATGAGGTTCACTGCTTTTTCTTTTTCGGGGGTTCAGACTCCGGCGGCGCGACCATCAGAACCTCCTCGCCCTCACCCACACCGGACTTGATCTCCACACGACTGGAATCCATCAACCCCACAACCACGTTGCGACACTCGTTTTCCTTTCCCTTCAAGACATAGACAACCATTTTTCCATCCCTCTCGAAAATAGCGGTCACTGGGAGGGAAACAACCCCTTCCGCTTTCCCGATGGGCACGGTAATGCTCACGGAAACTCCAGGCCTCATCGACTCGCGATTCCCTTCGATCACTCCCCTGACCTCGAAGCCTTTGATATTATTTTTTACCGTAGCCAGCGGGGCGATGAACTCGATACGCGCCTGATAATCCTGATCACTGCTATCCGGAGAATGCACCATCATGAGCTGGCCGACAGAGAGTTTGCCGGCATCGAGCTGATTCACGTGGGCGTTAATGAGGAGTCGGGAAAGATCGGCGAAACCCATGAGATTCGTACCCGAGTTCACACTGGCAGCGCCTACCACGACTTGCCCCTCATTCACGGGCACGTCCAAGATCGTTCCATCGGCGGGTGAAACAACCCTCGTCTTGGCAAGGCGATCGTCGACTGTCTGCCGGCGAAAGAGGGACTTCGCGAGTTCATTTTCCGCGATCTGGTAATCGGCCTCGAGGTTGGCGTATTCTTCGCGGCTGAGGAGTTTTTGAGAAAAGAGTTGCTTGGCTCGACTGAAGTTGCCGAGGATTTTTTCCACCCTCAACCTAGTCCCAGCGATCTCGGCCTC
>CAMDOJ010000172.1 GCA_945903555.1 Chthoniobacter flavus | reverse complement strand
CAGCAGAGCGACATCAAGCGCATTCTAGCCTATTCGACCATTTCCCAACTCGGTTACATGGTTCTCGGCGTCGCGGTGGCGCCAACTTCGGACGTGGCCATGTTTCACCTCTTCACTCACGCTTGCTTCAAGTGCCTCTTGTTCCTTGCGGCCGGTTCTGTGATGATTGCGATGCATCACGAGGTCGAGATGTGGCACATGGGTGGGCTTCGCAAAAAGCTTCCCTTCACGATGCTTTGCTTTTTCCTCGGTATGCTTGCCCTTTCTGGCTGCCCGTTCACAAGTGGTTACTACAGCAAGGATCTCATTATCGAATGGGCTGTCGTCAAAATTCCCTTCCTCGGGTGGTTGGTCGCGAGCGCAGCGGGCATCACGGCTTTCTACATTTTCAGGGAGTTTTTCGTTATTTTCTTCGGGAAGGCTCGGAGCGAGCATGCGGAGCACGCCAAAGAACAACCTTTTGTGATGATTGTGCCGATGCTGATCCTTGGCATTTTTGCGATCTCTACGGGTTGGCCATCCATTCAAAAACTTTTCTTCACTTTGGAATATCCACCTCACGTGCCGCACAATCTGCACACTTTCCTTTACGCTATGTTCTTCGGTGGTGTTGGGTTGGCGACGCTGCTTTACTTCAAGGCGGAAAAAGACCCGATTTCAATACCCCTCTTTGCCAACCGCTTTTATATCGATGATGTCTACTATTGGATCGTCAATAAGATTCAAGGTGGCGGTGCCGCCCTGCTTTCTTGGGCCGATCGCTGGGTCGTCGACATGCTCGTGGTTCAAGTCCCCAGCAAGCTGACTTGGGCGGGCGGTTTCGCTCTTCGCTTTCTCCAATTAGGTAACATCCAAGCTTACGTGATTATGTTCGGGGCTGGTGTTGTTGGTCTTCTTTACATCCTACTTTCAAAATGAGTTCTCTGAGCCCGCTTCTCTTTCTCATCCTAGTCCCGATTTTCTCGGCGTTGTTCATCCTGCTCGGTGCCAACCCCCGCTCGACATCGATTCTCGGATCCGCTGTTAATTTGCTATTCCTCCTAGCGCTCGTGGTTTTTTTCCGCCCGATGGAGCTCGGATACCAGTTCGTCTCGACCTTCCCGGTGGTCCCTCATCTCGGGATCAGTTTCACGCTTGGGGCCGATGGACTCAGCCTAGTGATGCTTTTCCTTTCAACAGTGGTGACCCTTGCTGCCGTATGTGTGGCGAAGACGCCGGATAATAACCCCCGCTGGTATTATGCTAGCTTGCTTCTGATTTCCTCTGGCGTTATCGGAGCATTCGCATCTGTGGACGTATTCTTTTTCTACATGTTCCACGAGTTGGCGCTCATTCCGACATTCCTCCTCATTGGAATCTGGGGATCCGGCGACCGTCAGGCAGCAGCGTGGAAAGCCACGGTTTATCTGGCTACGGGAAGCTTTATTCTCCTGCTTGGAATCATTGGGCTTTATCTGATCCAGCCGATCGGCACTCGTTCGTTTGATCTTCGCGAGATGATCGCCAACGCGCAGGCGGGGCTTATTCCCGACGCTCCGGGTGTTTACCTGCTCCTTTTATTGGGTTTCGGTATTCTCGTTTCGCTTTTCCCTTTTCACACATGGGCACCACAGGCTTATGCCTGTGCGCCGGCGCCAGCGTCCATGTTGCACGCGGGCGTGTTAAAAAAATTCGGTCTCTACGGTCTCATTCGCATTGTTGCCCCCATCCTGCCCGATTCGGTGCAGCGATTCGCGCCCCTGCTTCTCGTGTTACTGGTTTGCAATATCCTTTACGTTGGCTACATCACGATCGCGCAGCGAAAACTCGACTGGATGCTCGGTTATTCCAGCGTCATGCACATGGGCTACATTTTTCTAGGGTTCGCCGCTTTAAATCAACTGAGCCTGACGGGTGCCTCTCTGATGTTGCTGAGCCACGGACTTACGATTGCAGTCCTTTTTGCGCTTTGCGGGGAAATTCGGGACCGCACGGGAACACTCGACTTTTCTGAACTCGGTGGTATCGCTCGCATTTGTCCTAAACTCGGCCTCGCCTTTGGATTTGCCGCAATGGCATCCGTCGGACTCCCTGGATTTGTCGGCTTCGCCGGCGAATTACTTGTTTTCTTTGGTGCCTTCGCTTCCGGAGAAGCAAAAATGGGAATCGTTGATGGGGTTGAGGTCTTTGGTTTTAACTTCTATCAGATCGCAACGATCTGTGCCGTGTGGGGCATTGTTATTTCGGCCGTTTATATGCTCCGCGCCTATCGCCGTATCTTTATGGGACCGCTTCCGGAGCGATGGTCCCGATTGCGGGATCTTTCTGGATTTTCCCGCGCATCTATTATTTTACTCATTGCCGTGATGCTGATTCTCGGCTTTTTCCCTCAAATTCTTGTGAACCTAGCCACTCCTTCATTGCTCGTCCCATGATTTCGCCCATCGTATTGGAAGTTTGTGTTGTCTGCTTGGGCATTTTTCTGCTCATGGCGGAATCGTTTAGCGTCAAATCGAATAAAGTCGTTCTCGCTCACGGGGCAATTTTCGGCCTGCTTTGTGTTTTCATCCTGAGCTTCTTCATTGATGCCAGCCCGGCGCAAATGCAGTCTTCTGGATTTTATGTGGTGGATGACTTGGCGATGTTCTTCAAGCGATTTGCGATCTTATCCACGATCGTGACATTGATACTTGCGGTGGATTATTTGCCAGTTGTTCAGCGGCTCGTCCCGAGTGAGAAGCCAGGGGCCGGAACAGGGGAGTTTTTTGTTTTGCCTGTTTTCACTTGTGCTGGACTGATGTGGATGGCATCGGCAGCCGATTTCATTGTGATTTTTTGCGCCCTCGAGTTGGTGACCATTTCTCTCTACATTCAAGTCGCCTACATGCGGCGAAGTCTGGCCAGCTTGGAGGCTGGAACAAAGTTCTTGATCCTCGGCGCGCTTTCCACGGGATTTTTTGTTTATGGCATCACTTGGATTTTTGGAATGACTGGTCAGACTGGTCTTGCCGAAATCCAGCGCAACCTGACGATCAATACTGAAGCCAATCAGATGGCGATACTTTTTGGGCTCGGAATGGTGCTCGTCGCTCTTGGTTTCAAAATTGCAGCAGCCCCGTTTCAGTTTTGGGTTCCTGATGTTTATCAAGGTGCCCCAACACCGATCACGGCCTACCTAGCTGTGGCTTCCAAGGCCGCTGGTTTTTTGATCCTGATCCGTGTGCTAGAGCCATTCTTAACGGTGGTGGCATTCCAACCCAAATTGATTCTCGTCTTAGCCCTTCTGTCGGGAATGACGCTGATCTACGGAAACTTGGCCGCTATCCCACAAATCAATTTCAAGCGACTCCTAGGCTATTCGAGCATTGGCCATGCGGGTTATCTGTTGGCCGGTCTAGCTGCCGTGGGTGATGCCTTTGCTGGTCGAGCGGTTGTCTTCTATCTTTGCGGTTATTTTTTAATGACTTTCCTCGCGTTTCTTGTGCTGATCCCTGTTGCTAAGGCGACCGGAGGAGATGATATTTCCCATTTTAATGGCCTTGCCCGCCGCTCACCGTTTCTTGCTCTAGGGATGCTGATCGCCGCCGCCTCGTTGGCAGGAGTGCCATTTACGGTCGGCTTTTTTGGGAAATTCTTTATCTTCGAATCGATCATCAATCAGCATTTTTACGGACTAGCCGCGATTGGAGTTGTGACTGTGGCAAGTGGCTTCTATTACTATTTCAAAGTCATTCGGGCGATGTATTGGATGCCGCCGGCGGAGGATGCTGCGCCTGTGAACATCAGTTTCCTCGCGAAGTTGGCAGTAGCCATTTGCGCCGTGCTGATCGTTGTTCTAGGTTGCTATCCCCAATTGTTGATTCAAGCCCTTCCGTAGCCCCCCGTTCCTCTGATGAACGAGTTCTGGAGCCAGTGGCAACCGCGTGAGCGAGCAACGTTGTGTTTTATTTTTAAAGGAACGGATGTCCTGCTGATTCGCAAGAAGCGTGGACTAGGTGCGGGAAAAATAAATGCTCCTGGTGGTCGGATCGAGC
>CAMDOJ010000171.1 GCA_945903555.1 Chthoniobacter flavus | reverse complement strand
GGCTTCGATGCTTTCTTGAAGGAGTCTCTCTCGTCCGTGTCCATCCTCACTCCAGAAGCGGAGATTCGTGATGCTGCCTCTGGCCGGTTTGAAATCCTTTTCTACGCTGGCGATAACGGCCGGCGGGGTGCGCTTGAATTTCAACCAAGTAAAATAGCGGGCCCATCCGCGAACGAGGGGCTGGGCGAGGGCTAGAAAGGCCACGAGCAATCGTGCAGGAATCGTATCGTGTTTGGCTTCCAAGCGCGCATGGATCATGTAGGAAAGCGCGACGAGCAATGTGCCTCCAAACATAATGTAGGGGATGATGCGCAGGAAGGGGAGGGGCACTGAAATACCCAACACAAAAAGGGTGAGGGCCAACCATTCGATGCTGCTGAGGTAGGCTGCGATCTCGGATTGAGGGGTGGGGTAGATGGATTGAAAAAGCCCCTCGCCGAAGACGCCATGGTAAATGATCGGCTTGTTGATCAGCCAAGTGAAGCGCGGCGCGCCGTAGATCTGACCTTTCCACTTCGCCGTACCCGTAGGGCCGAAGAAAACCAAGTGCTGAAACCGCAACATCGACTCGGCTTCGCCATAGCCTTGCTGTTGTTTTCGGAAGGCTTGCAAAGTGAAGCGCCTGTAGTGCCAGACGATGGCTGCGGGACTGAAAGCAATCACGCCGCCGCTCTGTTGCAATCGCCAGCAGAAGTCCACGTCGTCCCCAGCTTTGCGGTATTCGGGGTCAAAGCCGCCGACTTGATCAAAAGCCCAGCGGTGAAAAGCCATGTTGCAGCCGGGAATGTGTTCCGCGACGACATCGGTGAGAAGCACGTGGTTCGGTCCGCCCGGAGCCGCAGAGACGCATGCCTGAACCCAGTTCTCTGCCGGTGGTGAAATGTTGGGTCCACCCACGCCCGCGTAGTCTCCGCTGAGAAGCGTTCCCATGAGGTAGTAAAGCCAGTCGGGATCCGCCATGCAGTCGCTATCGGTATAAACAATCACATCGCCGCCGGACGCATGGGCGCCGACGTTTCGGGCGAAACTCAGACCCTTATTTTCTTGGCGGATATTTTTGACCCAATTGTGACTGGCAGCGATTTCTTGTGTGTTGTCGGTGGATCCGTCGTCCACGAGGATGACTTCGTAGCTCGGGTAGTTGATCTCTTTGAGCGAGGTCAGGCAACGGTCGAGCGTCTTGGCGCCATTGTAGGAACAGACAACCACGGAGGCCTTCGGATAGTCGCGCAACTTGACGCGCGAGGTCATCGAACCCTCTCCGTAGAAGAGACTCTTCACGGTATCGAATGCGGGTTTTTGGGATCGGTCGCGGCGGACTAATCCGAACGACCAGTCTAAAATCTCCTGACCGCCCCGGAACCATTCGTCCGTCCACGCATAGACAATCGTGCCAGCGAGGCCGCCTCGGACGACGCTTTCGATGTGCCAGCGAAGCATTTCGGCCTGCTCGCTTTCCGCGTGGCGAATCGTGTCCATCCCAAACTCTCCGAGAATGAGCGGTTTGTCTTCGGCAAGATTTTGCAGTCGGGCGAGGTAGCGCTCGAAATCATCCTGCCGGTGCAGGTAGACATTGAAGGTCACAAAGTCGCTGTTCTGCGGAAGCAGGTATTCTGTCGGCGGGTAACTGGCGTAGGAAAATAAAGCACGGGGATCGGCGGCGCGGCCGATGGCGATGAGTTGCTCGACAAACTCGGTGACCTGTCGGGCACCCAGCCAACGAACCATCGTGCTTGGAATCTCATTTCCGACGAGATAGCCGAATACCGCAGGGTGGCCGGCATTTTTCGAAACACCCTCACGGACGGCATTTTTGGCTTCGTTGCGAATTTTGGTGTCTTTTAAAAACTCGAGATGCTCAGCCCACGGGATCGAGATGAGCGCGCGGATGTGACGTTTTTCGCAGAGATCCAGAAACCATCGCGGTGGCACATAGTAGATGCGAACAAGGTTCACCCCAGCCTCGACCATCAAATCCAAATCACGAACCGCACCCTCGGGGGTGCCGAAATACTCGCCATTATCATCGGGAGCGAAAGGACCGTAGGTGACGCCCTTGATGAAAAACTTTTTGTCACCTTCAAAGAAAAATTTAGCGCGCACGCGCACTGGCTGCATATCAGTCACTATGCTACATTAACAAGCTACAGCTGTAAAAGGCGAGGTTGGAATTTTCGATAAGCTCAGATTGCACTTGATCGGGGCTTTGCTAACCTCTCCGAGATGTTAAGAGTGTTATTTTTTCTCTTTTGTATTTTCGTTGGTATCGGCCTTCAGGCGGCCGAGGTCGCTGAAAGTCTCGTTCGAATCGAGGCGACATCCCAAGCGCCAAACTACAAAGCGCCCTGGAGTCCGGGTGAAGTTTCTGCAGGCGTGGGGGCGGGTTTTATTGTCGAAGGTGACAGAATCCTCACAAACGCCCACGTGGTTAGCAACGTTCGCTTTCTTACGGTTAATAAAGAAGGCGATCCCAAGCCCTATGCGGCAAAGGTTCTTTATATCGCTCACGACTGCGATCTCGCGCTACTCTCCGTCGACAAGGCTGAATTCTTTAATGGGACGACAGCGCTTGAACTGGGCGATATTCCGGCAATCGAGTCCTTGGTTTCTGTTTACGGATATCCAATTGGCGGGAAGCGTCTGTCGGTCACACGCGGTATCGTTTCGCGCATTGATTTCCAGACTTACTCGCATTCGGGAATGGATTCGCATCTCACGATCCAGATTGATGCGGCTATCAACCCCGGTAATAGCGGCGGGCCAGTGATGCAAAAAGGGAAGGTGGTCGGCGTCGCCTTCCAAGGCTACAGTGGCGATGTGGCTCAAAATGTGGGTTATATGATCCCCACGCCTGTCGTGAAGCGGTTTTTCAAAGACGTAGAAGATGGAAAGTATGATCGCTATATGGACCTCGCGCTCACGTTTGATAATCTCTTCAATCCTGCCGCAAGGAAGGCGCTTGGATTGCCCGCCGATGACGTCGGGGTGCAGGTCGGCACTGTTTATGGGGGCGGGCCTTCGGATGGCATTATTAAGGTTGGTGATGTCTTGCTGGGCATCGATGGTCTGCGTATCGCGAGTGATGGCACGATTAAGCTCGATGGAGAATCCGTCCCGTATACTGAAGTGGTTGAACGAAAGTTTAAAGGGGAATCGGCAACGCTGGATATCCTTCGCGATGGCTCATCACAGCAGGTGAAGATACCACTCAGTGATCCTTGGCCCTTTGCGCTGCAATCCAACACCTACGACGAAAAGCCTCAGTTCGTTGTCTTCGGAGGCCTCGTTTTTCAACCGGTGGATAAAAACTTCATGGATGATTACAGCCCAGGGAATCTTCGCCTCGATTACCTTTTTGATTTTTTTGTGGAGGATGGAATCTACCGAGATCGGCCCCAGTTGGTTGTGCTGAGTAACATCCTCGCGGATGGTGTGAATGCGTATGCAAAGGACTTTCTCTTCGCTGTGGTCGATGAAATCAATGGGCAAAAAATCCACCGAATCAGTGATGTTGCGTCCGCTTTTGCGAAGCCCTCGAATTACTATGTGATTCAGATGCTAGGTATCGGTCGTCCGCTTGTTTTAGAGCGCAAAGCCGTCGAAGAGGCCCGTTCCCGAATCCTGCAGCGCTATGGAGTAACGTCCGAACAATATCTTAAAAAATGATTCGCCAATTTGTTTTCCTGCTTTTGCTCACGCCTCTGCTGGCCATAGCGGAGCCAAAGTCGACCATTAATCATCCGTATGCTGCAGCAGAATCCACCCCGCAGTCGCTTGAAAAGACGGAGAGTCCCGATCAAGAAAGTCTGAAGGTGGCGGAAAGTTCCATCTTGCGGGTGAACTCAACCAATCAAGCCTACGATTTTTTTCAGCCCTGGTTGAAAAAAAATCCCGTTAGCCGAAGAGGTGTGGGAGTTCTTGTGCCGGGGGGATGCGTGCTGGTCACGGCGGAGTTGGTGATGAATTCCAACTTCGTAGAACTCGAAAAAGCCACCACAGCTGAGAAATCTTCCGCGACTGTGGAGCG
>CAMDOJ010000170.1 GCA_945903555.1 Chthoniobacter flavus | reverse complement strand
CAGGCAAAATAGACGCATTTTTTATCACGATAAAATGCAAAGCAAATCTCGCCCCACTCGCGCCAGACAATCACATCCTCGGCATCGGAATCCCATAAACGTGCGGAAAATTCAAACGTCGCAGCATTGGAATAATAGTCTTGGGCTCGGTCGTCATCGATGGAGGACAACGCGAGAACAAGAGAACGCCCATCTTTTTCTAGAATCGGAATACCATAAACCTGTGCATTTTTCTTGAGCAGGTGACGGCTCAACAATTCGAGTTCCGCAAGCTCGCCGGGATTCCCTTGGGGGGAAGTCCACACCGGCACAGCCAAAAGACTGCGCGTAGGAACTGCCATCATCAATTGGCGAGCGACTCCAAGAGACTTGATCGAAAAGCCAAGCTCCATCGAAGGATCGGACTTGGGGGGGATTTTCCAAAACTCCCACCCGCTTGCTCCTGGACGCAAAACGAAATCCACAGGCAAAGGTTTCATTTTTCCTCCCAACTCATCATTTGCGAAGGGGCAGTCCCCGATATGACTGTGATTTTGTGGGCCACACCACCACACCAACCCGTGGACTCGATGCAGCGCAAGTCTCCTGATGTGTCAAAAAAGTCCAGCAACCCATCGCGCTGACGCGATCCGAGTCCAAGGACAACGGCAACATCTTCAAGCGAGGTGATAATTTGGTCATCGTCCGTACCATCGATTCCATCCAGCCCAGCCCGCATCTCAAGAAGCGATTGGCACTGCAGTGGCGTAAATTCGGCGAGCTCCGTGAGTGAGGGTTCCGTGGCATGTTGAATACTGATTTTGCCACTATACCAAATCGTAAAGTAGTTTTGCCAGCCATCCTTTGCAGAAAGTAATGGGGAAAGGTTCATAATGGCATCCATCTCCCGAATGTGCTTGAGAGGACGATTCGCGGGATATCCGCGTTTGCCCATCCTCTCATATTCACCTCTCTCTGCTCCCTTAAGAGACAAAAAGTCATCCCCATCGATCCAATCAATCAGGCTATCGATGGCAGCATCAGTCGTTCTGATATCCGCTCCCCAAGAAGTGAAGAGGCGGATAAAAATCGATCTGTTATTATTTTGAATCCAGAAGTTCGGATTAATCTTAGCGGATTCGTTGGTGATTTTCACCTCAAAGCCCTCCGTATTTCGACTTCCCTTTCCCAATAAGGGATCACCAGATTTAACTAAAGGATTCTGGCCGATCGCAATTCCACTCAACGCCAATTGCCGCGCAATAAATTTTTTTTCAGCCCGAATTTCGCTATCCATCCAACTGCTCACCGACCCAGCAAGAAGCACGACCAAACCAGCGATGAAGGCGATGCACCAAAGGACGAGAGGAAGTGCTGCAGCCCGCCGGCAGTTAGTTCTTTTCATTTTTCGGAGGCGGACCGGGTGTAGGGGGAGGTTGATCAGGATTTTGCGGCGTTGAAGGCGGCGCAACCTGAGGCGCGGCAAGCGGAGGAACCCAGAACTGAACATCGATTGGGGAACCGGGTAACTCTCCATAGGCGAACTGCAATCGCACAGCTTTAGGCCGGGCACTGCCTTCCGGCCATTCCTCTTTCCACTCACCAGATTCGAAGAAAGACCATACCACTCGCTCGACGCCGGGCAGAATGGGAATCCATGGCCCCGATGAATGAAACCGCTCCACCTCGCTGCCTTCAAGGCCAGAGGGCACACGCAACAACGCAAATGTACGCGTCCCATCCGACCTCGGACGCGCCCCCAGCACTAGCTCGCCACCACCCAAACTCGGGATCCCAAAAACCCCCGTCGCCTCCCGAAAGACGATCTCCGGCACAGGAGCACCGCGATTGGATTTGCCGATCTGCAAAAAAACCTGCCCGTCCGCTGGAATGGAGATAAAGGCATCTCGAGTCACTTTTAAAAATGCCTCCAACCGCCGGCAACCAGCTTGAGCCGAAATGGTCGCTTTCGTTGCCTCCAACGCTGCCCCACTGATGGAGTAGACGGCCCCACTGATGAGCCCAAGGATCATGAGCGCAAGAATCACCTCAAAAAGAGTGAATCCGGTGACGCGATGGAATTTGCGAATCATGGTCTGTAGATCAATATCTCCGCCATTTCCTTGCTTGCCCCACCCTTCCTGTCCGCAGTCACCTTGAGCGTCCACATCCCAGGAAGAAGGGTGCCATTGGTGGTTTGTATTTCTGCTTGCTCGAACGTCTCCAAAACATGAAGTCCATTGTTCGTGGAACCTTCAATCTCTCGGCGACCATCAAGAGGTGGGTCGCTCATCGCCATAGCTAGGCGAGACTCGATCACGACCCGTGACAATGCCCTTTGCCTTGCCATCAAGGACGCATCAACAGCGGACTGCAAGGCAATAGCCAACCCCGTAACGGCAAGGGCAAAAACCCCGAGTGCAATGAGCACCTCGAAAAGAGTGAAAGCTCGATTAGTCATTATCCGTCACAATCAGTGCCGTCAGAGGATCGAATTTCACAACGAGAGATTCACCTGCCTTACCAATACGGAAGCTGACGGGTTCGCAAATGCCCACGCTGTTAAATTCCCAGTATTCCGTCTTCTCAGGCTTGCGGAACTTGCTTTCCGTGAGCCTTTGGATCTGCAGCTTCCACCCCTTCGGAAGCTCGGCTGATGGAGTCGATGAACCAATGGATAGCAATCCCTTTTCCGTAACGCGCAATCGACGAGCTTCTCCCGAATTGATCGCCGCAGACTGTGCCGCAGTGACCGCACTTTGTAACTGCCCAGCAATTTCCTCCACAGCATTATCCCCGTAAGAAGAAATAATCATCGGCACAGTGACACCGAGCAAAATTGCCACAATACCCAAGGCGAGAAGAATCTCAAAAAGCGTATACCCTCTTGGCGAACAAGACGGCTTATTTGCCGACATCATCTTCGCTCTCCTTACCGTCTGGCCCAAGCGAGTAAACATCGAAGCCACCAGCATTCTTTTTACCAGGGTTGCGATAAACATACTCCGCTCCCCAAGGATCAATTGGAGCGGACTTCATGAGTTGTTTCCAACGGCGTGGGCGTGGTTCCGTACTAGGCTGAGTTACCAAGGCCTTGAGCCCCTGCTCGGTGGTGGGCATCCGATAATTCAGCATCTCGTACGTCCGAAGCTGCATTGAAATGGCTTCAATATCGCTATTAACCCGCTGTTCTTTGGCGACATCAATGTTTCCAACGAGCATATAAATTGCCGACCCCACAAGCACGGCAATGATGCCCAGCACGAGCATGATTTCAAATAGGGTGTATCCAGACTGGTCGTATCTCCCTCGGCGTTTCTTCATTGGCATCTGCATGGGATTACCTATCACCTAGTTGAAGGGCTAGGGCAAGCCTTTGTCGCCTTTGTTGCCTAGTATGCCTTGCGTAAATCTCCCCAACATTGGTTTGCATGGAGAGAGGATTTGCGTGATGTTTCTCTCCCTTTTGAAAATGATAGCCACGGAATCCAATCCAGCCGCCCACTCCACTCCCGTCGAAAACATCCGCATTGCGGGTGTCACACGCTTGATCACCCCTTCGCAGATCAAGGAGCAACTTCCTGCCAATTCCGAACAACTTCGTCTCATAACGAAGACCCGCGAAGAAGCCCGCGCTATCATTCGGGGTGAAGACGACCGACTCCTTGTTATCGTCGGCCCGTGCTCGATCCACGATCCAGCATCCGCGATAGAATACGCGAAACGCCTTGCAACACTCAACCGCGATCTCCGAGACCGCTTCCTTATTGTGATGCGCGTCTATTTTGAGAAACCCCGCACGACGATCGGATGGAAGGGATTCATCAACGATCCCCGCCTGGATGACTCTTGCGATGTGGCTCTTGGCCTATCCCTTTCCCGCAAACTCCTTCTCGACATCCTCGATCTCGGCCTCCCGACGGCAACAGAGTTCTTGGATCCCATCATTCCCCAATACACTGCCGATCTCGTGAGCTGGGCAGCCATCGGAGCGCGCACAACGGAATCCCAAACCCATCGCGAACTTGCCAGCGGACTCTCGATGCCGGTGGGCTTCAAAAATGGAACCGACGGCAG
>CAMDOJ010000169.1 GCA_945903555.1 Chthoniobacter flavus | reverse complement strand
AATCCGCGTTGGTGTCCGCGTGCCAAAAAATCCAACCGATACCGGATCGGGCCGTCGGTAAGGGTTTGAAGAAGGGAAAGCGTACGCGGCGACGCGATGAGATGCGACAAAGCATCAGCCTCATTTTCGCTTCGATCAGGGTTGCCAAGGAGGAATGCGACTGAAGCGAAGCATCGAAAAGAAAAGAGATCCGAAAACCGAAATGGGGCAATTACCTCCAGCACCACTAAACCTTGCTCTGTGCGTCTCGTTAGGAATTTTTTTCCGACTCCCGCACTCGCTGTCACCTCCGCCTCCAATACTCGCTCGAGCCCTCTACGGCACCGGAGATGGATGAGAAACTGATTCCGATCAGGCAACTCAACATCCAAGGAAATCGAACCAGGCTCTTCAAATCGAGCGAGGTTCGCCTGGGCCTTTTGAATCGTTCGAGCGAGGCCCCCATACATTCCCGCCTGAGCCACGGTGGCGGCTCCCCCGATCTTTTCAAGGGCCTGACCAAGATGCTTCTTCTCACGATCTGAAACGCTCGTTGCCAAGAGCCCCAAGAGATCCTTCTCCTCCTCGGCAGATCCACCCAGTTTCGGCAGAGCGGTCATTGCGTAGCGACGGACTTTTTCCTGGGGATCGTTGAGAAGTTTCCGCAACCAGTTTCGGACTTTGTCCTGTTGCGACGCGGTTCCGGACTCCGAAAAAACAACACCGACCGCTCTCACCACAGCGACGAGAGAAACTCTTTCGACTTCGCCAGCACGATCAAATTCGGCTACCTCGCGATCCCAAAGTTCATCACAGCTAAGGCAGCGAAGCTTCTGGTAATGCTCCTTTGTGGGATTTTTTTCTTTAGCAGCCATATGATTTGTAAAAACGGAGGCGCTAGGGTTGCTGGAGGGCGGACCGCCAGATCCAACTATAAGGGATCGCTCCATGGGACAGCATCCAATCGTTAAATTTTTTCAGCGGCCATTTTTGCCCCAGAACGAGATGTCGGTGGAGTTTCTCGACTTCCAAACGGCCCAGCAAGTAGCTCATGGGAACAGTCGGTTGGGATGTATACCAGTTCACATCGGCGCTGGCGCGCGCTGGCGTAAATTGAACTCCCGCGACAAGGCGCGCGGCAGCTTCGGTATGGCTGAAAGTCCCATCCTGCAATCCGCAATCGATCACAATACGGTGAGCTCGCCAGAGCGCGTCGTGAAGTTGGATCAGGTCCGCCTTGGGAATATCAACCAAACCGCTTTCGATAGCCATTTTTTCACACCACATTGTCCAACCCTCGTAGAAGATGGAATGCGAAAAAAGACGCCGTAAACGGCTTGCGTGCTGGAATTGCACGACAAACTGCAGGTGATGGCCGGGATATCCCTCATGGACGCTCGTGAGTTCGAGGCCATGATGTTGACGAATTTCGGCGAGTTTTTTAGTAGGATCGCTCTCGTCCAAGCTCAAATCATTGACCCAGAAAATGCCTGTTTGACGTTTCGAATAAGGCTCTGGAGCACTGTAGGCCGCCGTGGGAAATTGGTGTTTAAGAAATGGCGGGACAGGGAGCACGTCCAACTTTTCACCCTGAGGAAGTGTTACCAACCCCAGTTGAGCGAGGTTTTTTTTCATACGCTCGGTGGCGGTCCGGTAAACTTCGATGAGCGGGGCATGGGGTGTCCACGCAGCAGCAGCTTCATCGATCAACTCGCGAGCAGATTTCTTGCCGTATTTTTTTGCGGCTTCGCTGAGAAGGAATTCCTGACGCTGGATCTGACGCTCTCCTTCGGCGCGCGCTTCTGGCAGCGATAGATCGAGGCCTATTTGCTCGCGAATCAGAAACTCAAACCGAGCACGGCCAACGGCAAACGATCCCTCTGGCGCCTTTTTTTTCCTACGGATCGCTCGAGCGAAATCTTTAAAGGCCCCCTTCGCGGAAAGCAGCGCAGATGCAGTGCCTGAAGGTTTTTTTGAGAATCGGAGCAACTCGGACTCGATGGCCTCGAGGAATTCGATGGATCCCTCGCAGGATTTTTCGGCCAAGGATGTCCAAAGCGGATCCGGCAACTTAACGCAGTCCGTGGCAGCTTGAAGAAACGCAGGGATCTGCTCTAACCGAGATTCTATCGCAGGCAGAAGGCTTGCGAGTCGGCCAGTGCCCCGAACAATAAGCTCAAAGACAGCATCAACGGCGGTTCCGCAGTGGGATTGGGGATTCGTACGCCAGCGAGCTAGGTCGCGATTGAAAAGCAGATCTACCCTCAATCTTGCCAGCAAGCCACGGCGATCCAGCCAATCATCGCCATGAAACGCGGCATCAGGAAGCGCCTCGATACTCAGCAAAGTTGATTCCAGCAAGGCGACATGGGCCAGATGAAGCTCCGGCGTGTTCGCGCTCAACAAGGCATCGTATTTGTGAAATCCGAGCTTGCTCGCTTGCTCGGGAAAAAGCTCACAGGATGCCTCCAGCCAATCTTTCGAGACTGCACGAAATTGAGTGAGTGTAGCGGCATCACTTCGATTTAGGGATGTGGGCTTAGACTGGGACATTAATTTATTCGTATTAGATGAAACTTGGCCAGAGATGCTGGAAATTCACTTAGCGACGACGCCCTGAAGAACGCTTAAAGTTTTTCTCGCATTTTTCTCCATCGAGAACTCCGATGCCAGTCGAAGGCAAGCCTCTCGAGCCGAGGAGCAGCGACCGAGCACCTGCCAAGACTCAAGCAATTCGGCAATCGCATGGACATCTCCAGGAGAGGTGATGTCTCCATGAACCCCTCGCTCGAGGATTTCGGAAAACCCATTGGCGTCCGTTGTGATCACGGGTAAACCCGCCGCCAGCGCCTCTAGGCAGGCATTTGAGAAAGGATCATACCATGTTGGTAGCAACAAAATATCCGAGGCCGCAAAGAGCGAAGCGATATCTTTCACGGGTCCAAGAAATCGCACATTCGTTCCGCGATACCGATCGGCAACGCCCCGCCCCGCCACGAGCAACGTGGTATCTTCCAAGCAATCTGCCGCGCGGATCGCCGTAGATAGCCCCTTGCGCTCCCACCCCGTTCCCAAAAAAAGCGGGCAAAATGTCTTCTCGTCGATATTCCAAATCTGGCGCGCCTCTGCGCGGGATGGAGCTCCCGAGGATGGCGTGATACCATTATAAATAACGTGAACCCGATCAGGCGGAAATGGAAACCGCGCAAGGATTTCATCTCTCACCATCTTGGAGTTCGCGATGACAGCCTTGGTATTAGCGGGATCAAAAACTTCCCGCTCGAGTCGCAGAATTTGGGCATGTTTGCGATTAATCCATCGCGTAAGCCTTTTCCATACAGGATCAAACCCGTCCCGCCGCTGGAGCCATGCTGCGTGAACCCCATCACCCGCTCGAAAAACATCACAACCAGGAACGCGCTCGAGACTGAAGTGCACATCGCATCCCGTTTGTGACTCACGAAAAGCGCACGCAAATTCATCCAAGGATTTCCCAGGTAGCCTCACTATATCTCCACATGGCCATTTCTCAGTTGGCCAATCCGAAGTCGTAATGAGGCTGGTTTCCTGGCCTAAACCCCGAAGCGCCGCAGCAGCCCTCAACAGGTAGGCTTCCGCACCACCCGTGGCAGAGTGCCCTCGACGCACAAACCCGATTTTCATTATTTGGGTTGGATTCCAGCTTCCGTTTCCGATTTCGGGGGCCGTTCCATAAGTTCCGCCATGGCTTCCAACAGGGATTTATCTTCGTAGAGCACCGCGTGGATTTCTTGTGTCACTGGGGCCTCGATGCCAAATCGTTTCGCACAATCCCATGCGCTCAACGTCGTGGGAACGCCCTCAGCGACCATTCGCATCGACTCGATGATCTGCGCGGGTTTTTCTCCACGACCGAGACGCTCACCGAAGAGACGGTTTCGGCTTTGCTTGCTGAAACACGTCGCCATCAGATCCCCCACCCCACTTAACCCAAAAAATGTTTCCCTTCGTCCGCCGAGAGCAATGCCAATGCGGGCCATTTCCGCCAACGATCGCGTCACGAGAGCCGCTTTCGCATTGTCCCCCATTTTGAATCCATCGGAAACCCC
>CAMDOJ010000168.1 GCA_945903555.1 Chthoniobacter flavus | reverse complement strand
ACGAAGACCATCTTCGCCTGAGATCCAATGATCTGTTCGGGAGGAATGCCGTAGAATTTCTGCGAATACGCTCTGACAAACTCGGAGCCACCACCCGAGACAATGTAGGTTTGAAATCCCTTAGAGCGCAAAAACTCGAGAAGTTCCCTCATCGGAAGGTAAACCGTTTTTTGATAGGGTTTTTTTAAAGAGGGATTCTCGGCGCGATCGAGCCAATCCCATGCCGCTATCGCTAAGTCTCCAGCTGCTTGGTTTTCAGAGGTAGACCAAACCAGTTTTGCAAAATCACGGTTTTGATCCTCATGTGTAAGGCCGTTCCCGTTCATCCTCCCGTCTAAAGCCGCGGTGAAAGGCTCTTTATTGATCCACTCGGGCTTCGTCGGCGCCAATTCCTTCACTCGATTAAGGGCGAAAGCGAACTGGATGTAGAGGGGTTGTTCGCAGATCAAGGTTCCATCGTTGTCAAAAACAGAGATGCGTTGATCCCTCGGTAGGTAATCTGGAGAGCCCTCGGTAGTGGTTCTCTCAACGAAATTCAAAATTTCTCTTTTCGCAGCTGTATCGTTCCACGAAGGCAGTTCATTGCAGAATGCAGGCCCTATACCCGTTACAAGGACAAAAAGAAATGTGCCAAGTCTGAAAAGAGAATTTTTTAAGTTCATTCATGCCATTTGAAGTGATCCTCTTTACATAGATCAAGGGGTATAATGTAAAAAAACACACGCTTTTCAAATGCGATATGGGAGAGAGAAAACCACATTTTCACATGGAGGTTCATTTTTCCAAGGCACGCCGAAATCCGCATTGGTCCTGAGGAAGCTCATTCTGTAAAAGTTGTTGCTGCGTTGCTTCGGGCGCTCAGATCCTCCGCGTCCTATAATCGGAACTCCCTCCAATTTGTCGCATTTTATTTTTTTACTTTGGGGCCAGCCCATTTAGTCTCTGGATCGATATGAAAACGCTCGTCACTGGCTCCTCCGGCCTGATCGGTTCCGAGGTCTCGCTTTTTTTTGCCCGTCAGGGCTGCACGATTCACGGAGTCGACAACAACCAACGCGCTACCTTTTTTGGCCCTCAAGGGGACACCCGCTGGAATCAGAAACGCCTCTCCGACCTGATCCCAGGCTTCATTCACCACGAACTCGACATTCGCGACCGCCAAGGCGTCCTTGACCTTGTCGCGAGCGTGAAGCCCGACATCATCATTCATACTGCAGCGCAACCCTCCCACGACCGCGCGGCAGCGATCCCCTTCGATGACTTCGACACCAACGCCGTGGGAACGCTTAACATGCTCGAAGCCGCCCGCCGCGCTTGTCCAGATTCGCCCTTTGTTCACATGTCCACGAACAAAGTCTACGGCGATCGCCCGAATACAATCGCTTTGAGCGAACTCGACACGCGTTGGGATTACGCCGACCCAACCTACGAGCATGGTATTGCGGAGACCTTCTCCATCGATCAATCGAAGCACTCTCTCTTTGGCGCATCCAAGGTGGCGGCCGATGTGATGGTGCAGGAATACGGACGTTATTTTAATATGCCGACCTGCTGCCTGCGCGGCGGTTGCCTTACCGGCCCAAACCACACCGGTGTCGAGTTGCACGGCTTCCTCAGCTACCTAGTGAAGTGCAATCTCGAAGGCCGCGAATACAAAGTTTTTGGATATAAGGGCAAGCAAGTACGCGACAACATCCACAGCGAAGACGTCGCCCGCTTCATGTGGGAATTTTGCAACGCCCCCCGTGTAGCCGAGGTTTACAATCTGGGCGGCGGGAAGGCGAATTCCTGCTCGATTCTGGAGGCCTTCGCCGTTGCCGAATCTTTCACTGGGAAAAAACAAGTTCATACCTATGTGGATGAAAACCGCATCGGCGATCACATCTGCTACTACAGCGACCTGCGCAAAATGCGTGACCACTATCCCGCTTGGGATATCACCATCAGCCTGCCGGAAACCATTCAGCAAATTGTAACGGCTTGGCGGACTCGCCTCTGATCCTGAACCCAACGCACCTCAAATGAAAATCCTCGTCACAGGCATTTGCGGTTTTGCAGCCAGCGTCCTCGCGCGCTCCCTCTTGGAACATCGGCCCGACTTGACGATCATCGGCATCGACAACCTTTCTCGCAAAGGGAGCGAAACCAACATCGAACCTCTTCGCGCGCTGGGTTGCGACATCCGCATCGGCGATGTGCGCGACCTTTCGCTTCTGGATTCTCTTCCCGACTGCAACTGGATTCTCGACTGCGCCGCGAATCCCAGCGTGCTTGCGGGAGTCGATGGCTCATCGAGCCGCGACCTAGTGGATCAAAACCTCTACGGCACCGTGAACCTCCTCGAGCTTTGCAAAAAATGGAATGCCGGATTCACGCTTATGTCCACGAGTCGCGTCTACTCCATCGCCGCCATGGCTGCGTTGCCCATATCGCAATCAGCAAGCCGATTTGAGATGCCGCCGACCGCAAGCGGTCCCGGTTGGTCGCATGCTGGAATCACGGAAGATTTTTCTACCCAACCTCCTGTCAGCCTCTACGGAAGCACGAAGCTCTGCTCGGAATGGCTTGCTCTAGAATACGGCGAAGCTTTTGGTTTTCCTGTCTGGATCAACCGTTGCGGTGTTCTCGCCGGCGCCGGTCAATTTGGAAAAGCCGACCAGGGGATTTTTTCTTATTGGATTCACAGCTGGATCGCCGCCCGCCCTCTTCGCTACATCGGATTCGGCGGATCCGGTTTGCAAGTTCGCGACTGCCTCCATCCGCGTGATCTCGCTTCTGTACTGCTTCGCCAAATAGACCATCGCGGAAATGATAAGCCTCGCATCGTCAACTTTTCCGGCGGAATCGAGAATTCGATGTCCCTTAAAGAGCTTTCTTCTTGGTGTGCGGATAAATCAGGGCCCGCCGCGCCCCATAACGATCCCGCATTGCTCTCCCATTCCGATGCAATCCGCCCATTCGATATCCCTTGGGCGATCCTCGATTCTTCCCTCGCTGAAAAAACGTGGGGCTGGAAACCCGAAGCCACACTGAAAATGATACTTTGTGAAATTCATGATCACGCCATGGAAAATCCGTCTTGGCTCGATCTCGTCGCAGGCTGATGAAATCCATTTTTCTTTTCTTCGGCAGAAATAGAAGGTTCCGAGCATGATTGTGATTGTCGGAGCTGGACTTGCCGGGCTCGCGTGCGCCACCGCGTTGCACCGCCAAGGCAGACCGTTCCTCCTCCTCGATGCCGCTGACGCCTCCGGCGGACGCCTCCGTACCAGCCATCGCGACGGATTCACTCTGGATCATGGTTTTCAGGTTGTCCTGAGTTCTTATAGCGCCGTTTCGAAGGTAGTCGATATCGCCTCCTTACAGCCCAGATACTTTGAATCTGGGGCCCTCCTCGCTCATGGAGGCAGATTCACGCATTTGGCGAATCCCCTCCGTCATCCCAAAACCCTTGTTGAAAACCTGATCTCGTCGGCCTTTTCTTTGCGGGACAAACTTCTCCTTGGTGCCCTTGTGACTCGTACGGTGATGTCGAGTGATTCCCTCCTACTTTCTCGCTGCGCACGAAGAGACGATCTTTCCACTCAGGATTTTCTTCGCCGATTTGGTTTCAGCGCTTTTTTTGTCTCCCGATTTGCGCAACCTTTTTTTGGTGGTGTTCTTCTCGATAGTGATCTTGGAACGAGCGCGGGGCTTTTCCTTTATTATCTCAAAAAATTCTCCACCGGCCGCGCTTGGCTTCCGGCGGGCGGCATCGCCGCATTCCCCGCGCAAATGGCTTCTGCACTACCCTCAAACTCTCTTCGCTTGCGAACTCGGGTTATGGCTCTCGACATCAAAAACGAGCGCGCCTGCGGAGTGACATTGGAAAACGGTGAACACATCGCGGCTTCTTCCATCGTTCTCGCGCTCGACGAACCTACTGTTTGTCAGCTTCTGGAACGACCGGCTCCAGAACGCGCTCGGAGCGTGGCCGTGGTGTATTTCAAATCGCGTCAATCCATCTATCCCAATCCTTGCTTGGTTCTTCCCGAAAGCGGTTCTGGTCTTGTGCGCCATTTTGCACAAGTCACCAATGTGGCACCCGAATTTGCTCC
>CAMDOJ010000167.1 GCA_945903555.1 Chthoniobacter flavus | reverse complement strand
TCGCCATGCGCCCTCGTCATTAGCACTCCGGCCACCGTTCTTTCCGCGATCGGAGGAGCTGCACGGCGGGGTATTTTAGTGAAAGGCGGATCCCATCTCGAGCGAACCGCGCAGATCGACATCGTCGCCTTTGATAAAACCGGCACCCTTACTGTCGGAAGACCTGTTGTAACGGAACTCGTGGATGCCGCAGGCACACATAAACTCGACTCCTCACTCCCCCTCCATCTCGCAAATCTGCTCGGTGTGGCCGCAGCGCTGGAAACGAAATCCGAGCACCCGCTGGCCCACTCCATCGTGAAAAGCGCTGCCGCACGCGGCCTAGTTCTGCCTGAGGCATCCGACTTCCAATCGACCGCCGGCAAGGGGGCGGAAGCAACCATCTGCGGGCGACGCATTATCATCGGTAGTGAACGTCTTTTCCGCGAGTACAACGCCTCCGGCATGGAAGGGATCTCACTCGCCTCCAAGCCTCTTGCCGAGCGAGGCAAGTCGTGCGTGTGGTTCGGTGAGCGTCAAGGCGATCAAGTCGCCGCTTTGGCTGTGCTTGCCCTCGCCGATACATTGCGTCCGGAATCCCTTCGCACCATCCAAAGCCTCAAGCGATTGGGTGTGAAAAAGATCGTCATGCTCACGGGTGATCAAAAAACTGTCGCCCACGCCATCGCAGAAGAAGCGGGCGTGGATGAGGTCCTCGCTGAGTTGCTGCCTGAGGGGAAGGTCGCAGCAATCCGCGAGCTCAAAAAACAGGGGCGCGTTTTGATGGTCGGGGATGGAGTCAACGATGCTCCGGCTCTCGCTTGCGCGGACATCGGGGTCGCCATGGGGGCGGCGGGCACCGATATCGCCATGGAAACAGCCGATGTGGTTTTAATGGGCGACAAGCTGGAGAATGTCTCGATCTTACTTTCCATCGCGCGTCATGCCCGTCGGGTTCTTTGGCAGAATCTCGTTTTTGCAAGTGCGGTGATTGTCCTGCTTCTCATCGCCGCATTCGGTATCCACCTACCACTACCGATGGGAGTTGTTGGGCACGAGGGCAGCACTGTTCTCGTTTGTCTCAACGGCCTGCGTCTGCTGATCTACATGCCGAAGATTTGATCCCCTCGCCCTTCTCTACCCTGATTTTAGAAGGACTAATGAGGTGGCCCCATCAGCACCGCAAAGCGGCATGGGAGGGGAAAAAGGAATGCCCCGTGCTCACGGAATTTCGGGTAGTCAGTGAATGGGATTCGTTAAAAAGAAAATCTCCGCTCATCCTATAATACCAAAAGCAGCTTGTTTTTGGACTTTAGGAGAGGAGCCCAGTGCGTCTCTCCGATCCGTAGGCACCGCCTGTGTTCTTTGGCCTGCGACTTGGTTCCAACGGGAAGGGCGCGATCAAGTAGGCCAGTCTCCACACGGCCGAGACGGCCATGCCCCCTTCTTTTGCGGTGCAAAGTCTAATTTCAAAGAGACTTTGGTATAAAAGCCTCATACGCTTTTTTGAGGCTCTTCTTTTAACACCTCGCTGATCGCTTCCAGCATCGTCTTGGAATCGCAGGGCTTCGCTAAGACTTTATCGGCTCCAAGGGAATGCATTTGGCCGTTGGGGTATATAATGCCGCTTGTGCAAATGATTTTCACAAATGGGGATTTTTTTTTCAATTGCCGAATCATCTCCGCCCCGCCCATGCCAGGCATCGACATATCGGTCAGAACCAACGCTATTTTTTCTTGGCTTTCCGTGAAGCAATCCAATCCCTTCTGACCATCGGAAGCCGACATCACATGATATCCGGCACGTTCAAGCGAGCGTTGCATCAGTTTGAGGACGGTCGGTTCATCATCCACTAGCAGAATGGTTTCGCCATGACCTCGAGTCTCGGTTCTTGCGGTGGGCGATGGAACCACTACGGCGGGTGAATGGTGTGGCGCTGCAGGAATGAAAATATGGAATACGGTCCCTTTATCCTCCTCGCTCTCAAGCAAGAGGAACCCATCGTGCTCGCGAACGATTCCCATGACGGTGGCCAACCCGAGACCAGTGCCTTTTTCAGGCCCTTTGGTTGTGAAAAAGGGCTCAAAAATCTTATCCCTCACTGGCTGAGAGATTCCGGTGCCCGAGTCGCTCACGCTGATACGAACAAATTTCCCTGCTTTTGCGATGGGATTCCTTTTAGCCGCCTCTTGATCAATATCAACATTGCAAGCGGTCAAGGACAAGAGCCCGCCCTCCGGCATGGCATCGCGAGCATTGATGCAAAGATTCAGTAGGACTTGCTTCAGTTGTGTCGCATTCGCCAGAATGGGAGACACCCCCATCTCAATGTCTGTCTGGATTTGAATGGCCTTGGGAAAGGCGTTCTTCGCAAAGCTAGAGATATCCGCAACAATTTCACTGGCAGTAACCTCCGAGATGCCGCTCGCACCCCCAAACGTGAATCTCAAAATTTGCCGCGCAAATTCCATGGCTCGGCGAAGGTTTGCATCCACGACTTGGATCAAATCTTGGCTGTCAGGGTCCAGAAGCCTCCCTCGGATGAGATCCATCGCCATCGCTGTGGGTTGGAGCGTATTATTAAGGTCATGTGCAATCCCGCCGGCGAGCAGTCCGATGCACTCCTGTCTATGCGCGCGCAGACGCTCTTCCTCCAGATGCCGCGAATCGGAATTCAACGTATTGATGATGAGAATATTTGCCTTCTCGCTCAATTGGGTTGGCAAAAGAACCCAGCGGCTTTGCACCTCTATCTCGGTTCCATCCGCAGCGGATTGCGTGAGATTCCCTGACCACTCCCCTTTTTGCTGGGTGATCCGCTCCGCCTCCTGCAGTTTTTCATTTTCGCGAGAGAGCCCCGCGGGCCATGGCCGCCCCAAAATGTCCGATGCTGGGACGCCGTAAAGTCTCTCCGCCCCAGCATTCCAAAGAATCACGGAACCCTCAGCAGTTCGAATCACGATGGCTTCGCTGTTTTTTTGGAAACTCAGATCGACCCCGTTGACGCTGTCATCACATCTGGGGTTGGTATCTTTTGCCTGCCGAAAAAAGCCGGCAGCCTCATTTAGCTGGCTGGGGTCCTCTATTCTATGGGGAGACGCGTTTGACATTTAGAATTCTGAACGGCACAAGCTACGCAAAACACAAATTGGCGTCAACCGTCGAGACGACCTGTCTGAGCGTTTGACGTTTTACATACTTGATCCCCAATTTGACGGGTGTAGCTTTTTTATCATGTCGGCCCGGTTGTTCATTTTGGTTGTCCTGCTGATTGCAGGAAAAGCGTCCTCTGGCTTTGCCGTGGAATCGCAAACGGGTACCCCCGTCGCTCCGCACAGTGGACTCAAATCCGCAGGTGAGTTTTTTGCCGAGGTCGATGAGCTGTGCCAACCGAATTGGTCTGAGATTGTTCAACCACCCACCGCTCCGAATCCCCCCGCCCGTGAAGCCCTAGCACTTCAACTCGGGGTGCTTGTCACGGATGCCTTTGCGGCGATTCAAGCCAACAACGGGCAAGGTGTTAAAAATACACTGCACGAAATCACCACTCTCACCAAAAAACTCAATCTCGACCAAAGCATCCTAGCTAGAAATAAGTGCATCAGTGAATTTGCGGACAAGGGGGCGTGGAATGAACTTCAGACCGAAATCACTTCCGTGCAGAAAGATGTTATCATGGGAATGCAACGGCAAAATGACCATGACCTCATTGTTTTTCTACTCACTGGCTCATGGATTCGCCAAATCGATATCGCCTCAACTCTCCTAACCACGAACCCCAAGCCCGAGTTAGCTGCCCTTTTAGCCCAACCCTCGTCCGCTGACGAATTGCTAACTGGCTTTGATAAACTTCCCGAGCCCACACGCAAAGGAAACCTCGCCCTCATGCTTGTTCAAGGTCTCCTATCAGCAAGGTCTTCCATGCTAAAAACGTCTGGCGGCGCACTTACGGATTCCGCTATTAAAGATCTCCCTCCAACCATAACTCACATCCTGAATCATATAGCCACTCCCATCCCCCGCTCATAAACCCGCTCCACCTCCCTCACCACGGGGGGTGACAAAGTGTTCTTTTGTGTGCTACAATATTCCATTATGACTTCCGCCACCGCCGAGAAACTCCACAGCCCCCAGGTGCG
>CAMDOJ010000166.1 GCA_945903555.1 Chthoniobacter flavus | reverse complement strand
CTTTATATCGGGATTGCGGGGCTAAAATTCCTCCACGAGGCGGGTCACGCCCTCGCTGTCAGGCGGTTTGGAGGCAGCGTGCATGAGGTCGGAATCACGCTTGTTGCGGGTCTCCCGCTCTTCCATGTGGAAGCCTCGGATTCCTATCTTTTCTCTAGAAAATCCGAACGCCTCGTGGTGGCCTCCGCCGGTATTCTGATTGAAATCCTTGGTGCAGCAGTGCTCATTGGGATTTGGATGCTCCTGGCCGATGGGTTCACCCGCCAACTATTCACCCACCTCATTATCCTTGCGAGCGTGAGCACGATTTTTTTCAACGGGAATCCGCTCATGCGCTTCGATGGCTACTTCATTCTGGCCGAAGCGGTGGATATGCCGGATCTCCGCCAAAGAGCCCGCAGCCACATTTCCAACATCATATCGAGTTTTTTTATAGGATCGGATCCCGATAAAAAAACCTCCAATCGCGATGCCTGGTTTCTTGGATCTTATGGGCTCGCCAGTTCCATTTACGTGGTGCTTGTCTTTTTTGGAATTTGGAAGTTCGTTTCGATGGCCCTGGCCCCCTACGGAATGAAATGGCTTGGGGACTCCCTGATAATGGCTTGGGGTATCACCGGCATTGCCATGCCTGCCCTTTCCACAACGGCTTCGGTTTTTAAAAGCGTTAAATCTGCCGTCCCCGTTGCCCGCAAAAGAGCGCTGGGTATTTTTACGAGCGTCGTCGCCGCGATCCTCGTGGCGCTCTTTATCCCTTTGCCAAAGTCGACGTATGACGATTGCCGACTCCAACCTGCGCTGTCCTGCACCGTCAGGAATGTCGAGGAAGGGTATTTAAAACTCGTCCTTGTCAACGAGGGCGTTCGCGTGATGGCAGGTCAAACCTTGGCCGTCTTGGAAAACATTTCCATTGCCGGCAATTTCGAAAAAGCCACCACCGAACTGGAAAAAAAGAAAACCCTCATGCGCGAAGCCATGGCGAGTGGAACGCCCTCATCGGTGGGCATTCTTCGCAACGAAGTGGCGGCGGCGACATCCCATTTTACTGAAGCCTCTCGGCGTTTGGAGGGTCTTGTTCTGAAGGCCAATGCGGACGGCACGATCGCCTCGCGGCAACTTGATTCGCTCTTAGGAAAAAAAATACCCTCTGGAGAGATTTTCTGTGTGATCCAACCCGACAAGCTGGATGAATTGATTGTGACATTGAATGAAAAGCAGGCCCGATTGGTCGTCAGCGGTGCTCCATTCAAACTGCGCTTGAACGCATATCCCGAAGTCACTTTCCGGGGGATCGTGACGTCGCCGCCGCTGAGGTTGACACCCCAATTGCCAACAAGCGCAACGCAAAGCACAGGCGCGGACACCCATTTTGCAGCACTTCAAATCACCGATTCCATAAATGGATTGAAAATAGGAATGACTGGTCGGGTCCGGATCGATTGTGGCAATCAATCCCTTGCCTCCCGATTGTCAGAGGGTTTGCTTGATTTCCTCCACCTCGACGTACGGATGCAATAATAAATCCTGAATGCTTTCTTCTACACTCTGCATTCGATCGCGTTAAAAAAACGATGGATCTCCCCTAAACGACCGCAACCTTCACGACCACTTTGGCGATTTCGCCAGTGCCGACCATCGGGGCGTGGGCATCCTCGGGAAAAAAGATGACGAAGTGGCCCGGTTGAATCGCATGCCACGATGTGGCCTCGTCTTTAAAAAACTGAACATCCCGTTCCTCGTTGAAATCCCCATCTGGCTTCACGCAGTCGCTCGTCGGCTTCCAACCGAATTGCTCGTTGCCGGAAACAAGAAATTGGATGTCGATGTGTTTGCGATGGGCTTCAAGGCGCGATGTTTCGCGGGTCTTGGCGGGTCGGCGCATGAAGCTCGCAAAAATCAGATCACCGTTGATGATTT
This sequence comes from Chthoniobacter flavus, assembly GCA_945903555.1. Taxonomy (GTDB): domain Bacteria; phylum Verrucomicrobiota; class Verrucomicrobiia; order Chthoniobacterales; family Terrimicrobiaceae; genus UBA967. Next base: position 2,206 of record CAMDOJ010000166.1, on the reverse strand, counting down.
GTCGCGTTTCAGATCCCGGATCAAGGTTGCCCGCTTCAAGATAGCGGAAGGCCTGAGCGAAGCCGGGGTGAATGGGCAGATACTTGTAAAAGGATGAAACGATATCGATGATCATGTTTATCTAGTTGCGTGTCCGTCCTAGTGAAGTCAATGCCAAGAGAAGCCGAGAAAATCGGGCCCCGTCTTTAATTCCTTTCCCTCTGGCAAATCTATCTTTTAAGCGGTTGACCACACAGGGTCGTAAAAGCCTCCCGCTGAGCGCGGGTGAGGATAGCCTTGAAGTCGTCCGCTTGTTCGGAGCGGTAGTCGCGGAGGAGTTGTAGCCTTTTGTCTTGAGACAATTTCCCCTCCTCGAAGGCGAGGTTCGTCTCGGCAACGAAATCCAGCCCCTTGAGTCGGATTTTCTCGATCGATATCACCTGCTTGACACCAAACACGAGCTGTTTTTGGACCTTGGGTGAGACCAGCATCGTGAAACCGAGGGCTTGATTTTGAATCTCGTGGAAGCGGACGGATTGCTCTGGGGTGAGCACGGCGAGGGAACAGGAGTTGTTGGTGTCGATAAGCGAAAAAAGCTTCTGATCGGCTGTGAGTCGGGATAGCGGGACTTTGGATTTCTTTTGGGTCAACACCTGGGACTTTGATCGGAGTTCTTTTCTCAGCACGTTGAGGCGGGATTTTTGTTTCGCATCAAGAGCCAGATCCGAGCGCACACTTTCGACACCGAGGAGCATGGATATCGAACCAGGGTAGTCGGTCGCACGCGTGGTGGCGCGAAGGGGTGTGGCCGCCAAGAGCACGAGCAGAATGGCCACACCATATTTCGGTATCATTGGGGGGCTCCTAAATCTAGAAACTTTGGGCAATGATCTTTTCGAGTTGAACGATATCCGCTGCAAACTTCCGAATGCCGTCAGAAAGCTTGTCGGTAGCCATGGGGTCTTCGTTGAGCATCCAGCGGAAGGTTTTTTCGTCGAGATCGATTTTTTCGATGCTCGAGGTCGCTGCCTCCGCGGGGTCAAGCTTGCGAGTGAGCGGCGCGGTGGAGTCTTGGAGATTCTTGAGGAGATCGGGACTGATCGTCAGCAAGTCGCAACCCGCGAGCTCGGTGATCTGACTGACATTCCGGAAGCTGGCGCCCATCACTTGCGTTTGGTAACCAAATTTTTTGTAGTAGGCGTAGATTTTTTGGACTGACTGGACACCAGGATCCTCCGCGCCGACGTATTCCTTGCCGGTGGTGGTCTTGTAGTAATCGTAAATGCGTCCGACGAAAGGGGAAATGAGACGCGCGTTGGCTTGGGCGCAGGCGATAGCTTGGGGGAGAGCGAAGAGGAGCGTGAGATTGCAATTAATGCCTTCATTTTGGCATACCGCAGCGGCTTGGGCGCCTTCCCATGTCGAGGCGATCTTGATAAGCACACGCTCACGGGGCGTGCCTTGCTTCTCGTAGAGACCAATGAGGTAGCGAGCCTTTTCGACGGTTCCTTCGATATCGAAAGAAAGTCGGGCATCGACTTCGGTGGAAACACGACCGGGAACGATCGAGAGGATTTCGCGTCCGAACGCAATGAGAAGATCGTCGATGACCTTGCGGTGGAGGGCGCCGCCGGTGAGCGTGCTGGAGCGGTTATCGGCCACGGCTTTCTCGAGGAGGGGCTTGTATTCCGCCTGCTGAACAGCCTTGTAGATCAACGTCGGGTTCGTCGTCGCATCCTCAGGCGTGTAGGCGCGAATGCTTTCGAAGTCCCCTGTATCGGCGACAACGGTGGTGAATTGCTTGAGTTGTTCGAGAGAATTAGTTTGGCTCATAATAAAATCTTAATGTCACCATTTAGATTGATGACGCGGGCGCGGAAATGCAATTACAAATGCGTGAGCAGTAGATCGTCGATTATGCGGCTACGGGGGCCTTTTTGGTCCGTGGGGACTTGGTGACCTTAGGCGTTTTGGTAGCGCGAGCGGCCGTTTTTTTGGCTGCGGCGGGCTTGCGTTCGCGCTCCTCAAACTCAAAGCTCACTTTATCCTTTTCCAGCTTGAGGAAAGCGGAAAACGGTCGGCCTTTTTTCGAGATGAAGCGGTGGATGAGATCGGTCTTGCCCTCGGTGATGAGTTTTTCGACTTGCTCGCGCGGGATTTCCTTTTGGCAAAGTGTTTTTCCCATACGAAACTTGCACGCGCTCGTATTCGAGCACACCCAAGCCGT
>CAMDOJ010000165.1 GCA_945903555.1 Chthoniobacter flavus | reverse complement strand
CCATGAAAATCCGCCTCGCTCAGGCCGAGGATTTGATTTCCGGATCCGATATGAGCATCAAGGAAGTCGCCAAGCGATTGGGATTCCACTCCGCAAGCCATCTTTCCCTCGAGTACAAAAAAGCCCATGGTGTCGCTCCCCAAATGACAAGACAGGCGAGCGCCAAAAACAGCGGCCCAAAAGATATTTTTTCTTGGCGACCGCAGGCCATCTAAAAAAGAAAGCGCGGCCCCCTTTCGGAAAACCGCGCCCGATTTTTGAGCCAAAAGCAACTTGCTTTTGGATTTTTAAAGAGGGGCACAGCGCGTCTCGCCTGTGTGCGGCGGTCTGCTCCTTTGGTTCCGATAGGCAGGGTGCGAGAAAGCAGGTCAGTCTCCACACGGCCGAGACGGCCATGCCCCCTCATTTGCGCTGCAAAGTCTAATTTCAAAGAGACAATGGTATTACACCAAATGCCGCTTGCTTTTGAATTTTTGGAGAGGGGCACAGCGCGTCTCGCCTGTGTGCGGCGGTCTGCTCCTTTGGTTCCAAATGGGTCAGCTGCGAGAAAGAAGACCAGTCTCTACACGGCCGAGACGGCCATGCCCCCCTCATTTGCGCTGCAAAGTCTAATTTCAAAGAGACGATGGTATTACCAGCTGTGTTTGTTTTCGGATTAAAAGAAAACTATCAGCGTCGGTTCAAAGCCCCCAACTTCTACGTTTTTTTGCAAGCGCGGTGCAAAACGAAAACCCCAGATCGGCGAAGGCCGATTTATCTGACGGTGGGAACTCCTTTGAGCAGGAGACTCTCGACAAAACCAGTGTGGTAAGCGCCACGTCGGAAGTCGGAATTTTGCATGATAGCCTGCTGGAAGGGGATCGTGGTCTTGATGCCGGTGATCATGTATTCGCCCAGTGCCCTCGACATGCGGTTGATGCATGCTGTACGGTTCGAGGCGGTGGCGATGACCTTAGCGATCATGGAATCGTAGTTCGGCGGGATCGGATAGCCAGCGTAGGCGTGGGAATCGATACGGATGCCGCGTCCACCCGGGGCATAGTAAAGGTCGATATTGCCCGGGCAGGGTTGGAAATTTTTTTCAGGATCTTCGGCATTGATCCGGCACTCGATGGCGTGACCGCGCGGTTGGGCGTTAATGACGTGATCGCTGAGATGCTCGCCAGCGGCGATTTGGATCTGGTGCTTCACGAGATCGCATCCGTAGACCTCCTCGGTGATCGGGTGTTCGACTTGGATGCGGGTGTTCATTTCCATGAAGTAGAAATTTCCGGCGTCATCGACGAGATACTCGATGGTGCCGGCATTCTGGTATCCGACGCTTTCGCAGAGCTTGATCGAGGCATCGCCCATCTTTTTGCGAAGCTCGGGGGTCATGAGCGGGGATGGGCATTCCTCCACGATCTTCTGGTTGCGGCGCTGCAGGGAGCAATCGCGCTCGCCGAGGTGAACGACGCGGCCATGTTGGTCGCCGAAGACCTGAAACTCAATGTGGTGGGGATTAACAATGAACTTTTCGATGTAAACGGCACCGTTGCCAAAAGCTTTTTCGGCTTCCATGCGGGCGGCGTGGTAGCCTTGAACGAGGCTGCCCTCGTTGCTGGCGATGCGCATGCCGCGCCCACCACCACCTGCCACAGCCTTGATCATCACGGGATACCCGATCTTGCGGGCCACACGAAGGGCCTCGGCCTCATCCGCGATGATGCCATCGCTACCAGGAGAAATGGGAACGCCGGAGGCACGAGCGCAGTCACGGGCGGAATTTTTGTCGCCCATCATGCGAATCGCTTGGGCTGTCGGGCCGATGAACTTGATATTGCAGGAATCGCAGACATCAGCAAAGTGAGCGTTCTCTGCTAAAAATCCATATCCGGGGTGGATGGCATCGACATCAGCGATCTCAGCGGCACTGATGATGCGGTCGATCTTCAGATAGCTATCCGAACTGGCAGCTGGGCCGATGCAAATGGCCTCGTCCGCAAGTTGGACATGGAGGCTGTGGATATCCGGCTCAGAGTAGATGGCTACGGACTGGACGCCCAGTTCCTTACAAGCCCGGATGATGCGAAGTGCGATCTCGCCGCGATTAGCGATCAGGATTTTTTTGAACATGGGAGTTGATCGACTGCGTTATTTCAAACGGAAGAGGGCTTGGCCGTATTGGACCGGCTTGCCATTCTCGGCACAAATCTCGACGACCGTTCCAGAGACTTCCGCCTTCACTTCATTCATCACCTTCATCGCCTCGATGATGCATACAACGGTATCTGGGGTGATTTCTTGGCCAACCGCGATAAAAGCGGGAGATTCGGGTGACGGTGAGTCGTAAAAAGTACCAACCATCGGGGATTTGACCTCAATGCCGACCACTACAGGGTCAGCGGGCGCGGCGGCAGGCGCGGCATCGGTGATAGCCGCCGGCTCGTTCCATTGAACAAGCGGCTGAGTACTGATGTATTGGGGCGAACCCGATGAAACAGCAGTCTTAAGTGTGATCTTGAAGCCTTCCTTTTCCATTTTGAAAACGGCGACGCCGTTTTTCTTCATGAGATCGATGAGTGAGCGAATTTCTTTGATGTCCACGATAGGTAGGGTGTTTGACTAAGATCCTAGAATGCCATGCCGAATCGGAAAGGGTCAAGCCATTGAAATCCCCGAGTTCAAAAAAACGACGGATTTTTTGGGGTTTTACCAAAGGTGGAGTCCGTGGTAATTGAAGGGTCTAAAATGTTTCGTATCGCTCTCAAAATGCTTTTCCGTGATCGCGCCAAATACGCGATGCTGGTCAGCGGCTTGGCTTTTTGCTCGTTGCTGATGTGCCAGCAGTCGTCGGTTTTTTGTGGGTTGATGATTTGGACGACCGCAACCGTGCGCAATATCGGGGCTCCCGTATGGGTCGTGGATGCGAAAGTCGAGCAGGCGAACGAGATCATTCCGATGCGCCAGATCGAGGTCGATCGTGTGAGGGGAATTCCCGGCGTGGCGTGGGCGGTCCCCCTTTACATCGGAATCGAGCAAGCGCGCCTCACAGATGGATCCTTCCAAAATGTCCAACTCGTCGGCCTCGATACCGGCACATTGACCGGCCGGCCGATGGATATGAAGTCCGGCCGCATCGAAGATCTTCGCTTGCCGAATGCGGTCGTCGTCGATCAAGTCGCCGTAGAAAAATTTCGGCGCAAGGGGATCAATATCGCACTGGGGACAACGTTTGAGATCAATGACAAAGAAGCGCGTGTGGTCGGGATCTGCCATGTGAACCGAAGCTTCCTAGGCCAACCGTATGTGTATACGACCTTTGATCGGGCGATGGAATATGCTAAACCCGCCCGCAAAATGCTCGGCTATGTTCTCACGGCACCGGTACCCGGAGTCTCGAATGAAGAACTGGCCAAGCGGATCAGTGCCCTTCCCGGCATCCGGGCTATAGCCAAGGACCAGTTTTTTTGGGATACGGTCCGCTGGTATATTAGGAATACAGGCATCCCCATTTCCTTCGGCACCGTGGTGATCCTTGGCGTGATCGTGGGCATAGCCATTGCAGGGCAGACATTTTATTTATTTATTCACGATAACTTGCGGTTTCTTGCGGCCTTCAAAGCTATGGGGGCGCCGAATTCCACGCTGGCGGGCATGGTGCTCCTACAGGCTTTTTCTGTCGGGTTCATCGGCTACGGCATCGGGGTGGGCCTCGCGAGTTGGTTTGGCAATACGGTGCTTGCGAAGGAACAACCCCCCTTCTACATGCCCTGGCAGGTGCCGGTTTTTGTGGCAGTAGTTATTGTTTTTATCTGCGCGCTCTCGGCCTTGATCGGGCTCACGAAGGTGATGAGATTGGAACCAGCGGTGGTCTTCCGATGAGCGCGCCATCCCCGATCGCAGTGAAAGTCGATAACGTGGTGAAGAGTTTCGCCAATGGAGACTCGCGCACGTTCGCCCTCAAGGGGGCGAGCCTCGAAGCGCGCTTCGGTGAGCTTCTCATGATCGTCGGCCCGTCCGGATGTGGAAAAACGACGCTCCTCAGTGTGATCTGCGGCACCTTGAAATTCGAGGAAGGCGATGTCGCCGTTTTCGGCCACGAACTGCGCGCGATGCGCAACGGCGACATCACGCGCTTCCGCCGCGAGAATATCGGGTTTATTTTCCAGCAGTTTAATCTCATCCCCACACTCACGGCCGTGGAAAATGTGTCGAT
>CAMDOJ010000164.1 GCA_945903555.1 Chthoniobacter flavus | reverse complement strand
ATGCCCTCGTGTTTGAAAGCGAACCTCAGGTGGCCCGCGAGTGTGTCCTCCGGTTTGTGCTTCGGAGTCAAGACGAGCCAAGCGCCTTTCTCATAGCGCCGATGTTTGGTGCTGATGGCAGAGAGGTGGTCGGGCAAGGGCAAGCGCAGCCTGAAGTGCGCAATGAGGGCGCTATAGCCAGCCAGCGACATTTCTGCCTCCGGCAAAGCGAGTCCGTGAAAACTGCTAACATTCTGTGCGAATAAGTTGCCCTCAGCCATTTTTAAAATTGATTTCCACTGCTTTTGAAAGATTATCGTGAAAATCGGTTAAGTTCCACGTAAAACGCTTATAAAGCGGCGGTCATCATGAAAAATGATTTCTGCGCTGCCTGACCCGTTACGACAAAGCGCATAGGTATCATCTTCAGGACATCCTTGATAAAGACGAGACTACAATCACTAAAATCATGAGCCTAACGGACTATTTAGACACAGCATTTCATCATACCATCAACAACCTTAAAACGAATGCCCATTGGGTCAGGGGAAAGACGTGGCGGCATGGATGCTCGAAGGGCCTCACGAGCCGGGGGAGCCTTCCGACTGAGTCGGTCCGGTCAGATAGTAGTAAGGCATTAGCACAATCCATATGGGGATCCAAAGCGGGAGGGTGTGCAGGACGGAAAGGCTGCAGCGGCAGCATTGTTAAGGATCTCCTCTTGGCGGGGTGAAAACCACTTATTCGCGTTCCGTGCTGGCGGGCGTTTTTTTGAGGTAAAATGCATCATGGAATCATCTCAACATATCGAGGTAGATTGTTTGGTGGGACGGTCAGGAGGGGTTACTACGTTTGCGAACCCAGAGAAGTGCACCCCTTTGAGCGAGAATCGAGTTTTGTCATTGATCTGTCACTTGTTCGGTCGTGCTCAATATCACTGGTCACGCTTGCAAAATACAAACTCGGCCTGCTTAACAAAGACAGGCTGAAAGCCGTTCTGCGGGTGGAAGGATGAAGTTTTAAGCATTAAGTTTTTTAGTCTTAAGGCGAGTTGATGGGGGCTCGTTGTTGCGTTGAGGCGGTGCGTCGAGTGGCGCGTAACTGCTGGAAGACTTTCGATAAGGCGTAGGATTTTGGTGATCATTTCGCCAGCAAACCTAGCAACCTTGGTTGGACATCTACGGGGGTATCTGAAATATTTTTAAATATTTTCCAGAGGACTTTTATCCCTCTCCCGGACCGCCAAGCCAGCATGCGTGGGCTTGCTCCGAGAAAAATGCAGTCTCAAGCGTCTCGTAGGCGAACTTCCAAACATCAGGTTCCTTGCTTCCCCGAGTTCCAGCAACTTTGAGATTCTCCACGTCCCCAAACCGCACGCGCTTCCAGCCCGTGCGATCGAACAGCGGGAGCGAGGCTTAGGCGGTGTTGGGCTTCAGCTTGGCGAGCGATGGGAGAGTGACGGTCATGCGGAGGCGTTGAAGGTTTTCTCGAACTCGCTCACGGCTCGCATGATTTCGTCGAAGTCAGGAACATCGCCAAAAAACATGGGGCCGAGCATGGCTTGGTAGTCCGAGCGCCAGTAGCCAAGATGATCCGCGGGCGGGGAGAGACGGAAGGTGCCGGGCTTGTGGGTCGTGTAGTCCACCCAAGCGTAACGGAAGAAGATTTCCCGGTGCTCGGCGACCCGCTGGAAGAGGGAGGTATTCGCCAGCGCCTGCTTGCCTATTCCGGCGCGGAGCAGGCAACAGAGATCGTAGTAATGCCGCGCCATGCGGAGCTTTCGCGGCTTGTCGGCAGGACGAAAAGTCTCTTCGTGGAGCAGACAGGCCTTTTCCCAGAAGGTGCGTTCGGCGGCGAGGACGCGGACAGCGGCGACGGCATCGTTATCGAGTGCCGGGAACTGCTCGATAACGTAGGGCTGAATGGATTTCTCCTCATGAGGCCAGTCGTCGGAGCGAGCACCCAGCTCAATCTTGACCTGCGGCGGCACATAACCGGCGGAGTTGGCCGGAAAGACCGAGGGATAGTGAAAGAGCAGGCATTGCCCGTCGGGCATGTCGGGATCGACTTCCAGCTTCCAACCTTCCGGACCAAGAGCGTCGGCAATGCGGGCGGCGAACGCGGGCTGCAAAGTGCCCTGCACCCACAGGCGGCAACTTTCCATGAGGGCCTCCAGTCGCGCCCTGCGCTGCTTATTGCTGGGGGCCTTGTCCGGGGCGTCGTCGCCGCCGAAGCCGAGCGCATCCTTGTCCACGATGAGGTCGATGTCTTCGGAGAAGCGGCAGATGAGTTTCCACGCCTTCGAGAGCGAGGTGCCACCCTTGAAGGTGAGATGCTCGCCGATGCCGGGTAAGGTGAAGAGTTCGCGGAGGGTCCAGCAGACCCAGAAGTCCTTTTCGACGCTGAATGCCTGCAATCCCATAGCCTCGTCCACCTGCTGGAAGGCGAGGCGGCGGCGTTCGGCTGGAAGCTGGAGAAAAGCATTCATGCGGTGGTCTTCGGCTCGGTGAGCGGGCGGACCAGGTCAGCGATCCAGGCCGGTGCGTGGCGCAGGTCTTTACGAATGGCAGAGCGATCGTCGTCCGCGATCTGCCGGCGGAGAGTGGCGAGCACTTGGGCGTCCACATGATCCTGCCCGAGATAGCGTAGTGCCTGGATAAAGGTGCCGCTTTTCCTGCCCGCAGTGGCCATGTTGCGCGGGGTGGTGTGCAGCAGGATGATCTCGCGCTTGCCGATCTTCACCTTGCGTGCGGGGCCGTCCGTGAGGAAGACGACGCGGGAGGGCACCTGCTCGGAGAGGCCGAGCATGTTGGCGGCGTAGGCGCCGGAGGGCTGGAGGCGGATGGCGTCTCGCACGACGAGGGCACGGGCGATGGTATCGGCGGAAGGGGCGACGGTGCCGAGCACGGGGTCTTGAGCTGGGTAGTCATAGAGTCCGCGGGCGAGTTGCCGAACGGTGCCGGAGGCTTTCAAACGGTGAAGGGCGAGGTCAACCCCCTGGCGACTTCCGAGGTCGAGGAAGTGCTTCGGAGTGAATACCCAACCTCTGCCATGGCCGTTAATGCGGCTTGTGACCTGTGAGTCAATCGATTTAGCGTGTTTAGACATCGTATTTTTGAAAGAAATAATATAGTCTTTTTCTTTCAAAACAAGGCTCATTTTTCGGCAGTGAGTAGGCTTTTTAGCGATTGCCGGACGACTGTGGAGCTTTCTAGCCAACCCGCGAGGGCATTCGGCAGCGCCGAGGTGGCTGTCTTGGTAGCTGCGTCCGTTTGCGCCTGCGTTTCCCCGCCGACGTAAAGCGGGATTGATCAGATTCCCCTCCTTCGCGCGGATTTCTTCAATCGGCACGACGCGGGTGAAGCCGGGTTCGTCTTTGAAGTCCTGATAGGCCCTGACAACGCGCTGGAGGTGCTCGTCGGTGAGGAAGCTCTGGGCGCGTTCGCGGGTTGAGACAATCGTATGACTTGGAACATGGTTCCAAAGTGAAACGATGCGCGGCATCGAGCTTGAAACCGGTCTAATCCGCCGACTGACCCGCTACGCAAGGCTTGTGAAATAGGAAAGACATCCCGTGAAGATAATATACCACCACAAGCTGGCGAACTGTCATCAACCTTGCAAATGAGGAATCCATTCCTGTTTTACAAGGTGAATGTTTAAATCTTGATGCTGTAACAACGGAGGGTTATTCGAAAAAGTTTTGCCTATTTTGACTTCATCGTGACCGTGGCTGGCTTGAGCCCATCGGATTCGGCGGTGAGAACGATCTCACCCGGCGTGCCAGTGGTCTGCACCAGCACCATGCACAAGCCGTGGAAGGCGGAACGTTGCAATGCCTTGTCCGGTTCGTGGGAGGAAGAGTCACCATTGCCCACGCCCAAGATTTTACCCGGCCCTTGGACTCCGAAGCGAACCACGTTGCCTGCCGTCGGAACGGTGCGACCCATGTCATCGACGATGCTCACGGCGACCCACGCCAGATCGGCGCCGTCTGCCTTGAGAGCGGAACGATCAGGTGTCAGCGAGATCCCGGAAGCAACGCCCGTAGTTTCCCGAACGGCACAGAGTGGCTTCCCTTGGCTCGTTCCCTTGGCTTCCAGTTTGCCAGGAGCATAGGGGACCTGCCATTCCAGATGGCCGTTTCTTTCCATTGTTTTTTTACCGAGGGATTTTCCGTTGAGGAACAATTCCACCTCATCGCAATTACTGTGAACCCACACGGGAATTTCCTG
>CAMDOJ010000163.1 GCA_945903555.1 Chthoniobacter flavus | reverse complement strand
GGCACGCGCTGTTGGAACACCGCCAAGGCTCGGCGGGTGTGATACGACGAAGTAACGAGAATCGCCCGATGGACGCGGGCTTTTTCGAGAAGTGGACGGACAAACATCGCATTTTCCAGAGTCGATTCGGATGCCGTTTCACAAGTGATACGATCCTCGGGCACCCCCTCCCGCACAAGCGCCCGACGATTTCTTTCATTGTCCCCGGTTCCCACCACAAAAACACGAGGCGCGAGGCTTTGCTTGTAAAGACGGGCACCCTCGACTGGTCGGCCTTGCGATTCACCTCCGAGCACAATAATCGCATCGGCGGGCTCAATGGCAGTCTGCACGATCAGCACTTCTCTCCAGAATGGGTCAAACCATCGCACTCCTCCATAAACCATCACCGCAGCAAGGAGAATCAACCCTATGGCGACAACGATGGAAATTTTGAAACTTCGAGCAGGCACGAGCTAACGATGTGCCGCGCGGTGGCTGTGGCAAAGCAAAAACCTAAAATGGATTCGAAGTGGCTGTCTGCGCGAGAAGGACGGTGAATAGTAACTCCCGCAGCGCCTCCGCCACCTCCCTGCCGACAGGATCGCTCGCCGCAATGCTGGCCACACGCGCGTAACGAGCCTCATATTGATCCCCTCGGAAGATCGCATTGAGAAGCTCGCACCCGTCCAGAAGGATGATCAATGTGGCATCGAAGTGGCTCGGCGGATCGTCACTGAGAATAAGTCGCTCCAAGCCGCGTGCGAACTTCCACCCTATCCTCATTGTGGATAGTCGGATAACGCATCAAGCCCAGAACCCATAGGATTTTTTGTCCTCCCTTTTTAAAATCCCCCGCTTGATGAGATGGGCAAGCGCCTCGGATTTGATTTCTTTTTTTCGTTGTCGAGAATGGAAGCCAATAATGAACCGCGTGGTCTTGATAATCCTTAGCAATGAGCACCAGCCATCCCAAGCCCCAGAGCGAACGGCGGCAATGGATGATGCGCTCCAGTTTCATCGTCGACTGACAAGAAAACGATTTCTTCAAGAAGTGTGAGCGGTGGATTCATAGGGATTCAGCCTTCAAGATAACGCGGATTTTTAAAAAGCGAGGCCCGGTCGGTTTTCATCCAATGGGGATAAAAGCGCCTGCAATTTCTCGGAACCGCGGGAGAACGATTGATTTTTTTGGGAATCAGAGGATGGTTGTGGCCGAAATTATGTTTTTGGATTTTCTTAAATTTGTCTTCATCTGCCTTGAAGTGGTTTTGATTTTTAACCTGCTGATTGTGGTTCACGAACTGGGTCACTTTCTCGCGGCACGCTGGCGCGGATTAGTCGTCGAAAAATTTGCTATCTGGTTCGGCAAGCCAATCTGGAGTAAGAAAATCGGCGGTGTAGAATATCGACTCGGTTCAATCCCAGCGGGCGGCTACGTCGCCATTCCCCAACTGGCACCGATGGAGGCCCTTGAAGGAGGCGTCGAGCAATCGCGAGAGTCCTTGCCACCCGTTAAGCCATTGGACAAAATCATCGTAGCCGCAGCCGGTCCGCTTTTCAGTTTCGGCTTAGCCTTTGCTATGGCCTGCATTGTTTGGGTGGTGGGTAAGCCGCAGAGTGAGTTTGATTTTCCCGTTCTCGGCTTCGTAAAAGAGGGTGGCCCCGCCTATGCTGCTGGCCTTCGCCCAGGCGACAAGATCCTCGCGGTGGACGGAAAACCGGTGAAACATTTCTTGAGTGGAACGGATAGTGTGAAATGGCGCATTGTCCGCAGCGAGGGGGAGAAAATCCCATTTATTGTCTCACGGGAGGGGCAGGAAATCACGCTTGAATCGGGTTGGACTAAACCCACCATCTCGAATTGGCGCCGCCCGGCCCTACGCGAAATCCAAGTCGGACCAAGGATTGTTCCCGGCATCGGATTTGTGGTTCGCGGCAGCCTAGCGGATAAATCCGGCTTGAAAACTGGTGATCTCATTACCGACATCAACGGCAACCCGATCTTTAACCTGAACGAAATCGGACCAGTGATTGACTCAAAGAGAGGCCAAGAAATCACTCTCGGCGTCGAACGCGACGGCCAACCCACCACTTGCAAAATGACCCTTCCGGCATCCACTCCTGATGGGGCTCCAGTGAATTTCGGCATTGAGTGGGGGCGCTCGATTTTGGTTCATCCAAACCCCATCGATCAGGTCAAGGACGCTGCGACGAGTATCTTCCGCATGGTGGGGGCCTTGCTCTCACCCGGTTCCGACGTAAAAGCCGCCCACTTCAGCGGTCCTGTCGGAATCATGCGCTTATACTACCAGATCTTTGAATCCGAGAACGGCTGGCGTATCGCTCTCGCGTTCAGCGTGCTGATTAACGTCAATCTCGCACTCATGAATCTACTGCCATTTCCTGTCCTCGATGGCGGTCACATCACACTGGCGATCATTGAAGCGATTCGACGCAAGCCTATCAGTGTTCGCTTGCTGGAGATCGTTCAAACAGCCTGTGCCGTCCTGCTGATTAGTTTCATGCTGTATCTGACTTTCTATGATGTCGGAGATATTGTCGCCTCCAAGGTTCCAGTGTCTCAGGAAACAAAGTGATGCAGCCCCGCTTCCGCAGTTACCCGCTCCGCCGACCGACCCGCGAAGTGAAAAGCGGAGGATCAGCCATTGGGGGAGAAAATCCCATCCGTATCCAGTCGATGCTCACCAGTGACACGATGGATACCGATGCCTGCGTGAAGGAGACTCTCGGCCTCGTTGAGGTAGGCTGCGAAATCGTGCGGATCACAGCCCCCACCGTTAAAGATGCTCGCAACCTCGAAAACATCCGCGTCGCGTTGAATGCGGCAGGATGCCATGTGCCGCTTGTTGCCGATATCCACTTTAAGCCCGATGCCGCCCTCGAAGCCGCTCGCTGGGTCGAGAAGGTTCGTATCAATCCAGGAAACTTTGCCGACTCCAAAAAATTCCACGTCCGCGAATACACGGACGCCGAATACACTGCCGAGATCGGTCGCATTCGCGAACGGTTCGCTCCGCTGGTCGAAATTTGCAAATCTCGGGGCATCGCCATGCGAATCGGAACGAACCACGGCAGCCTCAGTGACCGAATCATGAATCGCCATGGCGACACGCCACTCGGCATGGTCGAAAGCGCTTTGGAGTTCGCTCGATTAGCGCGCGAAAGGGATTACCACGACTTTGTTTTTTCGATGAAGTCATCGAATCCGAAGGTCATGATCCAAGCCTACCGTCTGCTGGTAGCACGTCTTGATGATCTTCAGGACGAGGAACTGTCTGCGGCCAAGATCGAGCAGCGAGACGCTATTTCCTGGAACTACCCGATCCACCTTGGCGTCACCGAAGCAGGCGATAGCGAGGATGGTCGCATCAAGAGCGCGATCGGCATAGGAAGCCTCCTTGCGGACGGAATCGGTGACACGATTCGCGTTTCTCTCACAGAGGATTCGGTTCACGAAATCCCCGTCGCTCGGGCTCTTGCGGTACTAGCTTTACAACGAAAGCAGCCACCCACATTACACGACTGGCCGTTTGATCCGTTCACTTACATAAGACGCAAATCGGCGAGCATCAATCGCAACGGCATCGCGCTAGGAGGGGGCGAACTGGTCCGCGTGGCAGTGAAACAAACGACCTACGATAAACTCGCACACAAGCTGCCTAGCTTGGGCGATTACCAACCCGAGATCATTTACGAAAAAGCCGATATCGTCGAAATCGATCCGAGGGATTCCGCCGCAATCACCAAGACCAACTCCTCGCAGAACGCTATTTTTGTCACAATCTCGGATGACTGCGATCTTCCCGTGATCGGAGCTTACCGGTTGCTGGCGTCACGCCTAGACACTCGTCACCCCATTTTGCTCAAGGATGTCTTCGGGACAGAAGCAAACCATGGTGCAGATTTTTTATCCACCTTGCTCAATGCAGCGACGAACATCGGTTCCCTGCTCTGCGATGGGATCGGAGATGCCGTTTTGATCCAAGGTGAGAAGGCTCCCGGACAATCCCTGCGCATCGCTTACAATATCCTTCAGGCAGCGGGCGTTCGTATTTTCAAGACGGACTACGTCGCGTGCCCGAGCTGCGGACGCACGTTGTTCAACCTCCAAGAGACAACAGCCCGAATCAAAGGGGCCACATCCCATCTCAAAGGAGTCAAAATCGCCATCATGGGCTGCATCGTGAACGGCCCCGGCGAGATGGCCGATGC
>CAMDOJ010000162.1 GCA_945903555.1 Chthoniobacter flavus | reverse complement strand
CTCGATTTCTCTCTTCCGGAGTGGGAAACCTTTCGGAACATCTACCGATTCTATCTTCACCGGATTCTCCCGCGTATTGCTGGTTGGGCAACAAAGCGCCCGGCGGCCTATGAGTATCTTGGCGAATCCATTGAGTCGTTTCCATCCGGACTAGCGATGAATGCGATGATGGCATCTTGCGGGTTTTCCTGTGAGCCTCCCTTGCCTCTCACTGGCGGAATCGTTAGCCTCTATTCTGGAAAAACGAAGGACGACTGATCTGCTTGCCGGAGTTAATTTCCGAAGGAAATCCCAACCGCGCGTGCGATGTTCACGAGCTGGGAGTCGGGGTTCACTCTTCGCATTTTTTGTACCGCCGAGGAGATTGGCACATCAACGAAAGTGCAGTTCTGATAGCTCACCATTGAGCCGAATTTTCCTTCTTCTATGAGTTCAACCGCCTTCACTCCGAACCCAGTGGCGAGTATCCGATCGAGCGTGGTCGGGGCTCCGCCGCGTTGAAGGTGACCCAGCACACAAGTGCGGACTTCCTTGCCTGTGCGTTCACCAATTTCCCTGGCCACAAATTCCGAGATCCCGCCGAGTCGGCGATCGCCAGCGGTCGTCTGTTGGATGGATTGTTTGCCATCTTTGGGGGAAGCGCCTTCAGCAACCACCACGAGGGTGCTTTTGGATCCCTCACGATGGCGGTGTTCTATTTCCGCCGCCACCTTTTCGTATTCAAACGGCATCTCGGGAAGAAGGATGATATCGGCTCCCCCGGCGAGTCCGCCTTGAAGGGCGATCCATCCGGCATGACGCCCCATGACTTCAAGAACGATCACCCGTTTGTGGCTGTCGGCAGTAGTGTGGAGTCGGTTGAGTGCGTCGGCGACGCATTCCACAGCGGAATTGAAACCAAATGTCATGGAGGTCGCTTCGAGATCGTTGTCGATAGTTTTTGGGACTCCGACAACAGGGAAGCCGGCTTCGTGGAGTAGCTGGGCCGTACTGAGCGACCCATCACCGCCGACGATAATCAACCCGTGGAGATTGAGAGTCTGAAATGTTTGGCGGGTTTTACCGAGCACTTCGGCTTGGATCATGCGACGGGATCCGGATCGGCTGATGAATTGTCCGCGGTTCACCGTTCCAAGGATGGTGCCTCCGAGGTGCATGATTCCCGAAGTGGTTTTTCGGTCGAGGAGGATGTGTGTTTCTGGAGGTAGAAGGCCCTCGAATCCATCGCAGAAGCCGATAAGTTCATAACCTAGTTTTTCCGAGGTTCGGCTGGCAGCGCACAAGACAGCATTGAGTCCGGGACAGTCGCCGCCGCTGGTAAGGATGCCGATACGCTTCATTCCTATGTTCTAAAGCACTTCGCCTTTTTTGGAAAGGCGGCCTTCGGCGGCCCAGGCATCGTAAAGTCTCCAACCACCTTGGATGAGAGCAGTGCCCTCCTTAAAGCGATCTTCCGAGCCGAGGAGCACCACGGTGATGCGGCGTGGGGTGATAAGTACAGTCTCGCCCTCGCGGCGGGATTCCGGTGGGCGGTCGGCCGAAAGGATCAAGCAATCGCCCGCCTTGCGAGTGCGGCCAGTTTTGACTCCATCGATTCCATTTCGACCCACGAGTTCATTGGTGTTTTTGATTTCGTATGGCATATCAATGCCCCCACGGAGGATGTGGATTTGTCGAGATTTCTGGGACACATAAAATGCAAATCCCGACTTGTCGTAGGCATATCGTGTCAGGCGGGCGAGATCCTCGGCGGTGGAGTAGGGGGTCGCTCCGCGTTTCATGCTATCCAATCCGCTGGGATTTAAAAACAAAGTGCGCTTCATCAAAAGGGATCTCGACAGCGCATTCATTTGGGCCACGAAGTTGCTTGTGGGGTCGAGTTGCTCGGGATTCGAGATGCGGGAACCGACGTGGTGGGCGAGCGTGTTCGCGGCAATGTTATCAGAGGCTAGGAGGGCGCAATAAATCAGATCGCGCAAGCTCAGGGTGTCGCCTGGCGCGAGGCCGATGGAGCTTGAGGCTCCATTATCAGTGGCTGTTGCTGGGACTTGGGCGAACGTGGAAAGATCGATTTTCTTGAGTTCCGCCCAGTCTAGAACAACGAGGGATGTGGCTACCTTCGTGAGGCTGGCTACCTGCAACTTTTCATTTCTTTTGTCTGAGTCCAATATCACGCCCGTCTGATTATCGATAATAATGTAACTCTCAGCGGCATTCGCATGCCATCCAACAAGCCCCATCAATAGGGCCAAAATCATTTTTTTCATTTTTATATACGTCTACGGAAGACGATGAAATGGGACGATAACGAGCCAGGATTCAAGAGCAATTCATTTTAAAAAATGCAATTGGACTTGCGTGAAATTGGAAAAAGATGATTCCACCGCCGCGCGAAAATGTTAGTTTGGAAGGATGCGAATTTTATCCGGCATCCAGCCATCCGGCACGCTGCATCTGGGCAACTATTTTGGAATGATGAAGCCCGCGATCGAGTTGCAGGAAAAAGGGGAGGCCTTCTATTTTATTGCCGACTTACACGCACTCACCACCGTTCACGATGGCAGCGCCCTGCGGGCTAATGTGCGCGAGTTGGCAATCGACTTTCTGGCATGCGGGCTGAACCCCGAAAAGGCCGTCTTTTTTCGCCAATCGGACGTGCCCGCCGTCACCGAATTATCTTGGATTCTGAGTACGGTGACACCGATGGGATTGCTGGAGCGATGTCACTCCTTTAAGGACAAAACGGCGAGGGGCCTTGCCGCCACTCACGGACTCTTTGCCTACCCCGTTTTAATGGCGGCAGATATTCTGATATACGATAGTGACCTCGTGCCGGTCGGGCGCGATCAAAAGCAGCACCTCGAAGTCACCCGCGATATCGCGGTGAAGATCAATGAGACCTACGGAGCTATCTTTAAACTTCCGGAACCCAGCATTCGGAAGGATACCGCTGTCGTTCCCGGATTGGATGGGGCCAAGATGAGCAAGAGTTACGGAAATACGATCGAGATTTTTGCTCCCGAAAATGTGCTCAAAAAGAAAATCATGGGCATCAAAACCGATAGCACCCCAGTTGAGGCACCGAAATCCACCGAAAACTCGTCCATCTTGGGGCTATACAAATTAGTCGCCACTGAGACCGACTATCGAACAATGGAGAGTGAGTTTCTGCGCGGGGGGACGGGGTACGGGGACTGGAAAAAAAGGCTGTTTGGCGCGGTCTGGGATTATTTTGCGCCATTTCGTATTGGCAGGGACAAAATTCTCCAGGATCCGGACTACGTTGATCGTGTGTTGGCCGAAGGTGCTGAAAAAGCGCGAGGGGTATCAGATGGCGTCATGCGACGAGTGCGGGAAGCCGTTGGGATAGGCTAGATCGGGCTCCGCTTACCGGCGTATGGACAAACGTTCGAGCCGTCGCTAGGTTAAGTCGGTGATCTTTCGAGAGCAAAAAATCCAACTCACCGCAGTCAACGTTCTGATTGCGATTAATGTTCTCGTTTTCATTTTCAAGTCCTTTTTTGGTGGGGAAAATGGAACTGGGGTGGATAATTTTCTCGGGCTGAATTGGCGCGGGATATCGAATGGGAACCTTTGGCAGGTATTCACATATCAGTTTGTCCACGCGGGAATCTTGCACTTGCTGCTGAACATGGTCGGGCTTTGGTTCACGGGGCCTGTATTGGAGAGGCTAATGGGTGTTTACCGCTTTGTGGCTTTCTATCTCATTGCCGGCGCGGTGGGCGGCTTACTGCATATGCTCATCTTTCCCGGGGGGAGTCTGGTGGGGGCTTCGGGCTCTATTTGCGGATTGGTCGCCGCTTTTTCCGCTCTTTTTCCGCGAATGCCCATTACGGCGCTCCTTTTTTTCGTCATCCCAGTTCGGATGGAAGCAAGATGGCTTGGATTCAGCGTTGTCATGGTGTCGCTCTTTCTCCTTGTCACCGAGCTGTTCGGAAATATTGGCAATGCAGCGCACTTGGGCGGAGCGCTTGCGGGCTATGCGTGGGTGCGATTTTGCACTCCGCGATTCCGTGTGATGAGCTGAGTCTTAACGTGACCAGCTGGGCTCGGATACTTTCCCCAGTCCGCTTGCAACGGGCGTTTTGCGGCCTTTGATTGTATCCATGAGAATGATAGTGGATCCATCGCTATAAATGATGTGGCGGGAATCCGCTCCCCAGCAAGGATCTTGGCCCTGATCGAGGACGCGTGTAGCGCCAGTCGTGAGATCCA
>CAMDOJ010000161.1 GCA_945903555.1 Chthoniobacter flavus | reverse complement strand
TTTTACTATCGATTGAGCCATATATTTGATTCATCAAAGATGAAATACAGCCAGCAATTGCTGGGCGCGGGTGGCTCCGAGGACGAAGGTGCGGTGGAGAAAAGAAAATTTTGAATGGTGAATGTTGGGTTTTGAATTGTAAGTTCGTGCTGCATCTATGCCCTTATTATGAAAGAGGTGTCGCAGGAACTGCAACAGGTCTGCCGGACAGCTGAGGCGGTTTGCGACTGGGGGAAGACATGGTGATCTTCATGGCATTTCTGCGAGAACTTTGTCAAGCTCATTTCTTGGCGATCTGAGCGCATTTATTTGAAGCATGAAGGAAGAAAAATTTTGGATTTTGAATGTTGGATTTTGGATGAATTTTAGACAGGATTTACAGAATTAACAGGATGGAGGATTGCGCCGAAGGCGCTGTGGCGAGTTGCTGGTAATGGGTGGCGAGGCAAACATGGAAGTGAAAAGTGAAAGGTGAAAGGGGGGCGACGATGTCGCTGTGGCGGGTAACTGGTAACGCGTAACGAGTGGGGCATTAATTTGAAGGGTGAAGGATGAGGCTTGATTTTTAAGGTAGCAAGTTGATGCCGACGGGGACGGCGGCGAGAGGATCTGCAGCGAGTTCGGCTTCGAGTTCTTCGATGCTGGGCAGATTGGTTTGAAGTGGCTCGGGCAGGGACTGGAGGAGTTGGTATTCGGCAATGCCCATTGGCTTGGTGGTGTCCCGCAGGGCGTATTCGGCCACGATGCGGTTCTGGGTCTTGCAAAGTAGTAGTCCAATGGTGGGGTGGTCGTCCTCGCCCTTGATTTGCGAGTCTACGGCGCTGAGGTAGAAGTTCAGTTGGCCGACATGCTCAGGTTTGAAGGCGGAGCCTTTGAGTTCGATGACGACATAACGCTTCAGGCGGGTGTGGTAGAAGAGCAGATCGATGAAGAACTCGTCGCCACCGACTTCAAGCCTAAACTGGCGTCCGACGAAGGCGAAACCGGTGCCCAACTCGAGCAGGAAGCGGGTGATGTGGCGGATGAGGGCGTTTTCAATCTCCCGCTCGTGGGCATCGTCGGCAAGGCCGAGGAAATCGAAGTTGTAGGGATCTTTCAGGGTTTCCTGAGCAAGAGCGGAATGGGGTGGCGGGAGAAGAGCCGCGAAATTGGTGATGGCTGCCCCTTGGCGATCCTTAAGGCGGGTTTCTATGTTGCGTTTCAGGGTATCCCTCGACCAGCCGCCAGCTACTGCATGAACGGCATACCACTCGCGATCCGTGGGTTTTGCCTTGGTGAGCAGGATGACAATGTGGAACCAGGGCAATTGGTCAGCAGGCTGCTGACCAAAGCGCGGGCTGGGTGCCTCGGCCGATGGCTCACCAAGCTGCTGCGCAATAGCGGGAACCGGACAGTGCTCCGCGAAGAAGCGCATGTATTTGATGTTGCTGGCAGAGAAGCCCTTGATATCCGGAAATGCGTCTTTCAGGTCGGCGGCGATCCTAGGTATGACCTTGGAACCCCATCCTTGCTGGGTTTGGCGCTCCAAAATGTCCCGCCCGATGCTGTGGTAGAGGCGCACTACCTCGGAATTCACGGCCAGAGCGGCGCGACTGCGGGCAGACTGGATGCGGGTTTTGACCTCCGTAAGCCAGATCGCATAGTCGGAAGGGATGAGTTCAGTGTGAAAGGTGTGAAAGGGGTCAGGCATTAATTATTGATATTCAGGCTGCTGCGAATTGTTGGAAGCAGGTTTTTCAATAAGTCTGACAATAGGGGTCAACTTTTGGAAGCAAGAGATTTTTCGATTCATAAAGCATTTTTTTGATAAGATCACAGGCTTTTTAGGGTGATGATCCTCCTCCGCGCTTCGCGGCTCCGGCGGGACAAGGAGGCTGGTAACGCGTAAAGGGTGGGGCGGATTTTGGATTTTGAGTGATGGATGTTGGATTGCAGTGCAGTCACTGTGGCGGGTTGATGCCGATGGGGACATCGGCGTTCCGGTTGGGGTTCATGATGGGACTTGCTTACCGAGTTGTTTCAGGAAGGCTTCCATCTCGGCCTTCTTGGGCATTTCCACGGCGTAGCGGGAAACGAAAAGCTTATTGGGCAAGTCGCCAAGGGCGAATTCGACAAGGGCTTCATTCTTGCGCGTGCAAAGGAGTATGCCGACGGGCGGCTGGTCGCCGGCGGTCATTTCGTGCTTTTTATAATAGGCGACATAGGTGTTGAGCTGGCCGAGGTGCTCGTGGCTGAACGCTTGGGTTTTCAGTTCCACAAGGACATGGCACTTGAGCACGCGGTGATAGAAGACAAGATCAACGAAGAAATGTTCGTCGCCAATGAGGATGCGCTTTTGCCGGGCCTCAAAGCAGAAGCCGTGGCCCATCTCCAATAAAAACTCTTGCAAGCGGTCGAGCAGGGCGTCTTCCAGATCGGTCTCGCCCATGACATCGCGGGAGCGGAGACCGAGAAACTCGAAGATGTAGGGATCGCGGATGATCTGGGCAGGCTGGTGGGTTTCTGCTCCTGCGTGTGCCAGTTGGGAGAGCTTGGTTTTGTTTTTGGAAAGCCCACTCCGCTGGTAGTAGAGGCTGTCGATCTGCCGACGCAGTTCGCGGACGGACCAATTGCCGCGAATGCATTCGATCTCGTAGAAGCAGCGCTGGGTGTCGTCGGAGACTTCGAGGAGTTCGGAAAGATGAGAAAAGGAGATACGGTGGATGAGGTCGTGGGAGGCGAGTGGTGTTGGTTGAGCCGGCAACTCCAGGATTTGAGAATCGGGAGACAATGTCTCCCGATTTTTCTGTTGTGTGAATTGCAGGAGAGGCTGGAGCGCTAAAGCCCCGGCGCGGGCGAGCAATTCGGGAGTCACTGTCTCCCGAATCTGAGGATAGGTGGTATAGAGGAGGCGAAAGCGGCGCAGTTCCCGCATGTCCACCCGCTTGAGGCCCGCCGATGCCAGCCTTTTCGCCAGCTCTGGCAGCAAGCGTTCTCCGTAAGCAGCCCGGTCTTTACCGTTTTGCTCAAACTCAACAATGCGATGTCCGATGAGCCAGTTCCTCAATGTAAGCCCGACATTGACGGCTTTGGTGGCGAAGTCCTGCGCCTGATGGTGAATCTGAACAATCGAATCTACCAGCGACTCGAAGTCATCGAGTGCCGGCGAGTCGGAATGTTTCTTTTTAGCGGGCATAGCAGATTATTAAGTAGTTAATTATTAGATTTTTTAAATTTTATTTTGATGAATTGTTGGATTGGCAGCGGATGAAGGATCATTTCAACGAATCCTGAACCGAGGGTTGTCGCAAAGACTGCAACAGGGGGGACGGAGGGGATAAGAAAATTTTGGATTTGGGATGGTGAATGATGAATTGAATTCGGAATTCGTGGGGTTTCGGGTGCCGACGAGGACGGCGGCGTTCCGGTGGGGGTGAAGAAGGAGATGCCGTTGATTTTTCCGATCCAAGCTGGCGGGTTGCGACTGGATGGGTAAAGCACGGCGATATCGTGACATTTGGCGAGACCTTTGTCAAGCCATTCTTTGGCGATCTGTGCGCATTTGGCACCTTCTTCGTGCGGTGCGGTGGAGTGAATCTCGGGTTCGGAAAGCATTCTAGACAGGATTTACAGAATTAACAGGAAGGGTGAAGAAAAAGGTGAAACTGGAAACTGGAAACTGGAAAAGTGAAAGGTGAAAGGTGAAAGGTGAAAAGTGAAAGGGCGTCGTAGCCGCTGTAGCGAGTAACGGGTAACAGGTGGCTGGTGAAGGACGCGGAGATTTTGGATTTTGAATGTTGGATTAGCGGCGTAGGCGCTGTGGCGAGTTGCTGGTGGCTGGTGAAGGGGATTATTTCAGGCGTTTGAGATTGTTCGCTGCAAGCAGGGTGCGCATTTGGCTAATGGCGATTTCATTTAACTTGAGGAGGCGCTCGGACTGGGAAATACCTTGGCGGATGAGAACGGAATTGAGGCTCTCGAGATTTGTGAGGACGACAAGTTGCTCAAGCGGCGCATGGTCGCGGATGTTGTCTTCGGCATCGGGATGGGCATCGCGCCATTGCTTCGCGGTCTGGCCAAAGAGGGCGACATTGAGCAGGTCGGCTTCGTTGGCATAGACGAGCGATGCTTGGCCTTGGTGAGTGTCGGCGGCAGGAGCGCTTCCTTGATCGCGTCCGTATGGATGCGGTAATTGATCTTTGCCAGAGTGCGCTGGAGGTTCCACCCAAGCTTGAGGCGGTCGTTCTCATCCTCCTTGAGGCGGCGAAATTCTTTGATCAA
>CAMDOJ010000160.1 GCA_945903555.1 Chthoniobacter flavus | reverse complement strand
AGCGCAGTCATGATCGACCACCAGATCACAACGCGCGCAAGCATCAGGCGTGGGCCAAATCGATCGGCCAGCCAACCCGCTGGCATTTCCAGCGCTGCATAGGCAAAGGTGAATGCGCCGAATACAATCCCGAGTTGCTTGTCGGTGAGCTGCAGGTCGTCCTGAATGAACGGCGCTGCCATCGAAATACAAACCCGATCGAGATAGGACACGGCCGTTAGTGCCAATGTGAATACCAGCACCCAGTGTCGCGTCTTGGTGGGCGAAGCAACATCTGGCAGTTCAGACTGCGACTGAGGGTTCTCAACAGGCATGGGAACGAACTAACAGGCCATCGGGCTTATAGGAAATCGTTTTCCATCCCTTCCGAGCGTTGGCCATGTGTATGGAAAAGCTGAGAGATTCTATCAAATGTTGCTCTCTGACCCACGAGGAGGCATCAAACGTCCATTAGTAACGATGGGACTGAAATACCAAATGCGTTGTGCTTACCGCAAAGCACATCGAGATAGAATCAACAATCTGGCTCTGAAATGACTCAGGGAAGCCAAATAAAACTTCTGATACCATTGTCCCTTTGAAATTGGACTTTGCAACGGAAAAGGGGGGCATGGCCGTCTCGACCGTGTGGAGACTGGTCTGTTTTCTCGCACCCTGCCCATGGGAACCAAAGGAGCAGACCGCAGCACACAGGCGATGCCTCCGGCTCGTAGAGCCTACGGTTCGGCGAGACGCGCTGTGCCCCTCTACTCAAATCCAAAAGCAAGCGGCTTTTGGTATGAGAAGAAAAAAGACCCCTCAAGTGCGAGAGATGTCCGCCGATAAATTAAGTAGGGACTGCATTCTTTTTGTCCCACTAAACCGAGAAAAGCCGAAAGAAAACTCCATGAACGACCCCCAGAACAAAATGAAAATCCTTGCCGCACAAGGCTACCTTGAAATCGGTATGGTGGAAGACTCTTTGCGTGAACTCGAGGCCCTTCCGGAGAGCGAACAGAGGAGCAATGAATGCCTCTCGGTCTATGTCGAAATCTTCCGCGAGACGGGAGAATGGGAACGCATGGAAAAGACAGCCAAACTTCTTTGTGAAACGGATAAGCAAAATGTAAAAAGTTGGCTTGATTGCGCATTTGCTCGTTATCATTTGGATTCCGTGGAAGGCGCCCGCGCGACTCTGCTTGCCGCAACCGAGCGATTCCCAAACGCAGCTTTGGTCCTCTTCCAACTCGCTTGCTGCGAGTGCCAACTCGGCAACATCGCCGAGGCCAAGAAGCACTTAAATCAGTCGAAAGAACTCTGCCCGCTCTGCCGAGTTCTCGCCCTCACCGATGAGGGTGACCTTGATCTCATCTGGCAAAATTACAGCACCCCGATTTTAAAAATGAGTTCCCTGTGCCATTCCTAGAAAGCTGCAGATTCTAGAAAAAAAGATCAGGCTCGGGTTCCTCAGCAGGCAAAATGGCAAAGCGCCGCGAAAGTAAAAGCGGCATCCGAGGGTGTTCGTATTTTTGAAGTTCGGCATCGGACGATGCCCGCGTGAGGATCTTCAGCAACGGCGTGGTTGTACGGTGGTCTAGCACGGCCCCCACCACACAATCAGACGGCACAAACTCCCACTGAAGCTTGCCAGTCACATCAGAGCGCTCGGCGAATTCCGTCGCGGGAACATCGACTTCCTCGCCGCCTTGGCGTTTCCACCAACTCAAAATCTCGGACCGCGCAAATCCAGCCCAGACGGCTTTCACCAAGCCGCTCGGACCGGATGCAGAAATCGGGGTTCCGGGTTTGAGCGTGCGGGTACCGTTTCGCAGAATGGCACACATGGCGTAAAATCAAACGGCGAGCTTGAACCCCATGGCGAAGATAACGGCAAAAGCAATGCACCAAGGGATCGCACCGAGTGACAAGCTCAGGAAGGCCGCCAACCGCCTCTCGCCTACCGCAAGGGCGAGAAGACAACCTGCCTGTGGGCCAATCGTAATGGGAGCAATCAATCCCAGACCGACGAGGCCAAACTTATCCCACGCACGCCATATCCACTTCTGCGGATCGCGAACAAGGGGGATACGCAACTTTCTGGCGATCCAATCGCGCGCAGGAGCACCAAGAAAAAGCATCACCCCTGCACCGGCGGCATACCCGCACCAGGCCACCGAGGCGGCTACTGGCACACTGAGACCTGCGGCCATGCCTCCTGGAATCGCTCCTACAAAGTAAAAGAACCCTAAAGTAAACGTAGCTGAGATAGCTGAGAGGAGTGCGATCATGTGGCGGTTGTGCTCGGCGAATGCAAATAAGGATCTAATAGTGAAATGATCTGCGATGGGGACTCGATCAAGTAATCTGGCTCGAGCGCTTGGATCGCAGAGTGGCTGTTATAGCCCCAGGTGACGGCGGCCATGTGAATCCCTGTTTCCTGCGCGGCCTCAATATCCCTCATCTCATCACCCACAAAAAGAACGTCGGATGGGTCGAGTTGGAATTCCTTGAGCATCTTTCGAATCACGCTGCCTTTTCCCAAAAGCTTTGATGAGCTTTTAATGAATTCAAAAATCTGGAGATCATATTGTTGAAGGAAGGCCGTGACATTGGGTTCAGAATTCGAGGTGAGAATGCCAAGTCGAAATCCCGCCGCATGAAGTTGACGGACGACGAGCAGGAGATCGTGAAATGGCTGAATATGCGGCATGCGCTTGGACATTTCCTCTGTGCCGCGTTTCGAAATCCGATGGAGCTTCATGCGAGGAATGCCGAGTTGCTTCATCAGACCGCGTGTAGAGAGATCGCGCGCGCTCAATAATCCTTCTGATGGTAACTTTTGAAATCCGAATTCCTCAGCGAGAATGTTCAGAATCTGAAAACTATCATGGAAGGTATCGGCGAGTGTGCCGTCAAAATCAAACACCACCAACTGGGGCTTTTTTTTCAAAAGTCCGGCGGCCCCTACCCGGCGCTTGCCTCCCCTGAGGACAAATCGAGCAAAGCGCTTAACCCGTGATCTTTTTTTTATCATTCGGCGCCTTCCATATGTTCCGAACCCTATACGAGAGCCAAAAAATCTCCAATCTTTTGATTCGCAGTAGAGTTCTCCAGTTCAGCGATCAAAATAACGCGTTGGGGTAAATCAAAAATCAACACCACATCTGCAAAGAAGGACGACCTAGTCAGCACCACCGAAGGACCGAAACAAGAGCCCAGTATTCCTCACTTCAATTAATACCTTTACAGGAACTCGGCATAGGCCCTTGGATGAGCATTCCCAAAAAAAAGCGAACACTTCCACACCTTTCATTATGACGCCAAAAGACCTCACCAAAGAAGCTCCCGCCAGCCCACGCCTTCGCACGGGAGGCTATGCTCTCCTCGCTCGCCTTGCCGACAAAGGCCGCGCCGCAATCGCCGAAAAGAATGGCGAATACCACTACGACTGTCCTTTGGATAACTATCTTTTCGCTTTCAAGGGTGTCACTGGTGCGGATGTGAAAAAGGTCAT
The DNA here is from genome assembly GCA_945903555.1 of Chthoniobacter flavus. Classification (GTDB taxonomy): domain Bacteria; phylum Verrucomicrobiota; class Verrucomicrobiia; order Chthoniobacterales; family Terrimicrobiaceae; genus UBA967. The sequence goes on along the minus strand of CAMDOJ010000160.1, from coordinate 865 downwards.
CGAATCCGGCGCCACTGACACCGAAATCGCATCTTGGTTGAACAAAAACGGCACCCAAAAGTCGGAGACCGAAGTCCAGGCGTGGTCCGACGGAGTCGAGAAGTCTTGCCCGCACGACAATCCCGACATGAAAGAATGGTTCGTGGGAGTTTGTGCAGAAGCGGGAATCGATCCCGCCACGAGCACCCTCTTTGATTATCTCGAGGCCGACGATCGGATCAGCTTCGCAAAATAAAAACCACTCCCTTTCGAGCATATCTACTTTGGAGTTTTCCATGCCATCCGCGGCGAGTGTCTTTGCGGGGCTCCTTTTTGGAGCCATCGGGATGGGCGCGATGATCTATGGGAAAAAGAGGTCCAATATCAAAGCCGTTCTCATCGGCATTGGCCTGAGTGTTTACCCCTTCTTCATTGAGGAAACCGTTTTAATGTATGGGATCGGTTTCGCTCTTTGTGTGTTGCTCTACTTCTGCAGGGACTAGCCCAATATGCCTCCCATCACAGAAATCTTAGTGCTCGTCGTCGGAGCTTATTTCGCAGGCGCAATAAACTCCATCGCCGGTGGCGGTACGATCATTACTTTTCCGCTCCTCCTCGCCTTCGGGATGCCTGCCATCCAAGCGAATGCGACCAGTACAGTGGCCCTGCTAGTCGGGATCGGAGGTAGCCTGTATGGATACCGAGCCAACCTTCCCGCGGTAAAACCTTGGCTCAAACTTTTCATCCCCTTGAGCATGGCGGGCGGCATGGTAGGTGCTTGGTTGCTCACTCACACTAGCGAGAAGGCATTTGCTCTTATTGTTCCCTTTCTCATTCTTTTCGCGACCGTCCTTTTTCTATGCAGCAATGCCGTTCGCCGCATGGT
>CAMDOJ010000159.1 GCA_945903555.1 Chthoniobacter flavus | reverse complement strand
CGGTTATCTTAAATCCAGACTGGCCGGCAGTGCTGTAAAGAATGCGAATGCTTTCGGCGTGGGCTTCTGCTGCTTCCTTGGTCAGGTGGCATTTTTGGATGCGCTTGCCGCCAATACGAGTGCCGGAGTCCACCATGTAGGATTTGATGGTTACTCCGTCCGAATGGTAGCGCTCACGGATTTTAGGCCACTCTTTGAGTTTAGGGGGCTGTTTCTTAGGTCGTGCCATAGGTTGCAGAGAATCGCTGAAGCGGAGAGTTATTTCAAGATAATTTGTGAATATTACGTGAATGCATTTTTAAGTCGCTGATTATTAAGCAAGGTTACCGGTCTTCTAAACCGGCTGTCGATGGTTCGATCCCATCCGGGCGCGCCATTTTTTGTTTAGGATTCATGGGTTCATGTTCGGGCTATTCTCGCTTGTGAAGAGAAATCCAATTGTGAACATCGCTGATCCTTTGTAATAAAGAGCGGGTCTATTTTCGTTTAAAATTTAAAATGAGTAATCTCAAAGCAAGTGTTGTCATCGGCATCCTATCTAGTTTCATCGCTGCTCTGGCGTTTTTCAGTGGCACCATTGCCGTTTTTGATTCCGTTTGTGCACTGGTCTTGGGCTTCAAATCTCCCGTCTCTGCACCGCCGCTCTCGCTTTTTTTTGCTGTCCTCTTGGCCTTTGGGGTGGCTTGGACTTCGGTCGATATTTCGCGTCCTTTCCTAAAAATCGTTCCCGCGTTTGGGATCTGTGTTTTGGTTTTAACTTGGTCGCTGGTTTCGGCGTTATATGGAAAATACCTATCTCCGTTGGCGCCAGTACTGGCTGCGATGTGCAGCCTAGGATTAGGGTTGGTTTGGGGTAGAACGCAAGCTGGGGCGAGAAAACAGACGCTGGAGCGCTTGTTTGGTCAGCGGCTGGCGCGAGAGGATTTTCGATCCTTGGTTGCCTCAGCGGTTCCGGTTCACTTCCCAGGCGAGGTGATCAATGGGACGGTACTTGTGGTGTCGGTGCACAATCACTCCGAATTGATGGAGCTTCTCACGCCGGAAAATTACACCGCGATCACGAATTTATATTTAAAAACGGCTTCCGATTATTTGGTGGAATCCGGCGGCTATCTTGATGAATGCAATGGTGAGTGTATTCGCGTGGTCTTTGGCGCGCCGATTCCTGATGAGAGGCATGCGATCCGGGCCTGTCGCGCGGCGGTGGATCTGGCTACCAGATTGGATGAATTGAACAAAGAGTGCGATGCGCGCTGGCAGCGGCGCTTGGATGTTCGCATGGGTCTCGACTCGGGGGATTTGATTGCAGCTGCATTTGGAGGCGGACGCTTGGGGAGTTTCAGCGTGGCTGGTTCGGCAGTGGATTTCGCCAGACGTCTTTGCGCATCGAGTCCAGTTTATGGAACGCGAATTCTGATCGGTCCGGATACATACGAGCCTGCGGCGGAGTCTCTCGAGGTGTGGCCGGTCGAGATCCTTAAGGTTTCTGCAAGCCGTCGCCGCGTTGAAATCTATGAGATTCTCGCTCCCAAGCACGGACTCTCCCCAGAGAGGGAACGGAGCCGCGATCATTTCTGGACGGGTGTTCTGCATTATCGTGACAGGCAATGGGAGAAGGCCGTTGAGGAATTCACGAAAGCTCGTATCAGCGGCATTCCCGATCCTGCGCTGGATTTCTATCTGCGCCGAATCGAGCAGATGCGTCGCCAATCGGAGGATTCCCACAGGGAAAATTTTCCTCCGCTGTTTCAATCCGTTTGAGTTTTTTTAATCTGCTCTTTTATGCATGAGCCACGAGTCATTACCGCCGAGGAAGCCCGACAGGAGCGGGATCGCCTTCGTGCAGAGGGATCGAGTCTTGTTTTTACGAACGGGTGTTTCGATATCCTTCATCGTGGGCATACTGAATACTTAGCCTTCGCTAGAGCCCAAGGCGACGCGCTTGTTGTGGGACTGAATAGCGATGCTTCCGTGCGTCGAGCTAAGGGACCGACTCGTCCGGTGAATTATCAGAACGACAGAGCTTTTGTTCTCGGATCGCTACGTGCGGTCGATTATGTCGTGATCTTTGATGAGGACGAACCCCGTGATCTCATTGAAAAAATCCTCCCCGATGTGCTTGTGAAGGGGAAAGACTGGGCACACTACGTGAGTGGGCGTGATGTGGTGGAGGCCCATGGCGGCAGGGTGGTGCTCGCCGATATGGTCGAGGGAAAATCGACGACGGCGACGATCGAAAAGATGCGCGCGGGTGACGGGTCGGTCTAGCGCGTGCGATATCGGCACCGTGATTTCGTTGCCCGCTTACGGGTGGCAAAGTTTTCGCAAGATTCCCCTTGTTCTTAACGTCCGATCGCATGATGTCTGTAGGTAATGACAACGAAGACTCCTGCCGAAAAAGGTTATCGTCTCCCAGCCGAATGGGAGCCCCATGAGGCCACATGGATTTCGTGGCCCCAACCTGACTGCAATAGCTTTCCTAGTTCTTACGAACGGGTCATTCCGACATTTGTTGCCATGGCCGAGGCGCTCGCGGAATCCGAAATCGTCCGGATCAATGTGAAGGATGCCGCACAGGAAAAAACAGTGCGAGCCCTGCTGAAATCGTGTCCACGCGAACGGGTGGAATATTTTCACATCCCCACCGACGAACCATGGTGCCGCGACCATGGCCCGATCTTTTTAACTAACTCGAAGGCCCCCCACCTAGCTGCGTTGAACTTTGGTTTCAATGCTTGGGGCTACAAGTTGTCTCCCTTTGATGAAGACAACGCTGTGCCGGCGGCCGTGGCCAAGGCTCTTGGAGTTCCTGTTTTTGATTTTGGGGATTTTGTGCTCGAGGGGGGATCCATCGATGGGAATGGGCTGGGAACGATCATAACGACCGAAAGTTGTCTTCTGAATGCCAATCGGAATCCTGATATGTCCCGCCATCAAATAGAAAAAAAACTTCACGAGACGCTGGGGGTGGAAGCGATCTTTTGGCTCGGCGACGGGATCGAAGGCGATGATACCGACGGACACGTGGACGACATTACTCGGTTTGTCGGGCCGAGCACAGTTGTTACCGTGGTGGAAGAAGACGTGCACGATTTCAATTACGAGCCACTCAAGCGTAATCTGGATCTTCTTCACACGATGCGGTTGCCGGGTGGCGAACCACTTCATGTGTTGACCTTGCCGATGCCTAGGCGGGTCGAGCGCGATGGGCAACGTTTGCCGGCGAGTTACGCGAATTTCTACATTGCGAATACGGTTGTTCTTCTTCCTGTTTACGGTGAGCGCAACGATGCTTGGGCTGTCTCTGCCCTACACGAGGCGTTTCCCAAACGCACCATTGTGCCTATCGACTGTCGTGAGCTCATCTGGGGCTTGGGTGCCTTCCATTGTCTCACGCAACAGCAACCAGCAGTGAGCTTGGCTGTCTGAGAATGAGCGATCTCGTATATCGACGGAATGTAGCCATTATTCTTCGTCGTGGCGACGGGTGTGTCTTAGTGTGTGAGCGTGCCGACTATCCGGGATCGTGGCAGTTTCCGCAGGGCGGAATCGATAAGGGGGAAACGAATGCGGAGGCGCTGGAGCGTGAGGTGCGAGAGGAGATTTCACTCACGCCCGATTACTACCGCGTCGTCGAGCATCGCGGTCCCTATCGATATGCATTTCCAAAGGGTGTCAAAAAACACGGATGCGATGGTCAGGAACAGGTCTATTTTTTAGCAGACTTGATCCAACATTGCGATGCTGTGCTGAAGCCCGACAAGAAGGAATTTCGGGATTGTAAATGGATTCAGCCCGAAAAATTCCAGCTTACATGGGCGGGTGAAATCAAGCGTGATGTTTACGTTCAGGTCTTCCGCGACTTCTTCGGTGTTGCGCTGGATTGAAAGGTCCTTAGGCCTTTAGTTCGCGACAAAATTCCGCCATGCGAACCATAGCGATTTTGATTTGATCTAGAGCGGTCGCAAAGCTGCAGCGAACATGTCCCTTCCCACCACTTCCAAAAGCCGGGCCTGGCACTACGGCGACTTTCTTTTCATGAAGTAGACGCAGAGAAAAATCGCGGCTTGAGAGGCCGGTTGATGTGATTTTTGGAAACACGTAGAAAGCGCCTCGCGGGCTAGGACAATCCAAGCCCATGTCGCGAAGAGAACTCACGATGAAATTGCGTCGCATTTCGTATTCGCGCCGCATACCGTTCACGCTTTGCTCGCCTCGATCGAGGGCTTCGATGGCGGCATCTTGGCCCATGATCGGAGCGCATAAGATCGAGTATTGATGAATTTTCATCATGGCCTCGATGAGTTCAGCGGGAGCGCAAGCGAATCCGATGCGCCATCCTGTCATCGCAAATGCTTTTGATAGACCATGCAGGAGAACCGTTCGCTCGCGCAT
>CAMDOJ010000158.1 GCA_945903555.1 Chthoniobacter flavus | reverse complement strand
GCTTCGCGGACATAGTCGACGCGACGCTCGGGGCGTATCGCGCAGAAGCAAGTGTGCTCAAAAATCCAATCAAACGGACCATAAGACATCGCCTCACCAGCGAGGAAGTCGCCAAGAATGTAGGTTTCATCGCCCATGGCGGTAAATGCCGAGGCCGCTCGAAACGCGGATGGGGCAATATCCATCCCGATCACATAGCCCTTTTTTTTCTCGGCGATCGCGCGAACGTCATGTCCACTACCGCAGCCTGGAACAAGGACGTGGCCACTCATTGCGGACGTCCCAAGCCAAGAAACGAGAGCAGGGTGGGGGAGACCTTTATCCCAAGGCGTGTCGCCCGCGCGATAGCGGGATTCCCACTCAGAGGCGGCGCCAGCGGGTGCCAAAGGAGATGCCGTATTGGAATTTTCGGGAATGTTCACGAATGAGAAATGGTAGGTTAATTTCGTGCTCGAGTTGAAAATGTGTGGAGAGTTTTTCTTTGAGAACATCAGCAGAAGGTGGACCCTCTTGCTGTCCCCCGACCCAGAGGAAGGGGGGCGTGTATTCTTCGAGCCAGGAAAATGGGGACGCTAAGAGGAGTTGTCCGCCCGGAGCGACCAGTTCAGCCACCCTTTCGATAAAGGCGACTGGAGCGGGAAGTCGGCAAAGGAGATTAGCCGCGAGGACGACATCGAAGCGGCCAAGGTCGCTACGCAGATCAATGGCATTCCCTGTTTCAAATTGGACACGCTGACGGTCGATCGCGGTGGGTACGCGAGCAACGAAGGGTTGGGTTTTTCTTCCTTCCATGGGAACTTCCGCCGCAAGCCAACCGTCATTTTTTAGCGCTTCAGCGGCCTCAATAAAGGCCTGCGAGTAGTCGATACCCAAGACGCGGGGGATAGATCTCGCGAGCTCAAAGGAGGAGGCGCCGACAGCGCAGCCGATATCAAGGGCTGTGGTCGGCATTGATTGGGTGTCGAGCAGTGTGGTCACAACGCGCTGAGCAAATCCCCAGGCGTTTTCTGGTACGGGAAGATCGCCGGCGGCCTCCGTGAATGTCGCGTAGTGGAAAAAAAGATACTCGCTGACGATTTGGGGAGCTTCGTAAGGGTTAAACACGCGAAGAAGCTAGCACAATAATCTTCTGAAGGAATCTCAATCGCTTCTTGGACAAAACGCATTCTGTGCTGTTACATCACAGACATGTTCACGCGGGTATTCTCAGCAGCACTCCAAGGCGTCGAAGCAATCCAAGTGGAAGTGGAGGTCAATACGGGTGTGGGAAATCCGCTGGTGATCGTGGTGGGCCTGCCTGATGCGGCGGTGAGAGAAAGCAAGGATCGTGTGACAACCGCGATTGCGAACAGCGGGTTCCGATGGCCTCGTGAACGAACGACAATCAATCTCGCCCCCGCTGACATAAAAAAAGAAGGTCCTAGCTTTGATCTGCCTATCGCTATTGGGATGATCGCCGTAGCGGAGCGGGCCGAGTTGACTCGTCTTGAGAGATGCTTCGTGATTGGAGAACTCGCGCTCACCGGCGAGATCCGTCCTATCAAAGGCGCGCTGCCGATTGCGGTGGAAGCCCGTAACCAAGGAAAAAAAGCCATCATTCTTCCGGCGGTCAACGCCCCCGAAGCCGCCATCGTCGAAGGGATCGAGGTTTATGGGGTTCGGAATCTCCGCGAGGCTTATGAATTTCTATCGCAAAAAAAAGATCTCATCCCATATAAAGGGAACGCTGCGGAGAGGCTTAATTCCTACTCTGGCGACGATGTGGATTTTTCTGAAGTGAAGGGTCAGCATCAGGTCAAGAGAGCCATCGAGGTTGCCATGGCTGGAGGACATAATCTCTTGCTTATTGGCCCGCCCGGATCTGGAAAAAGCATGCTCGCGAAGCGCATCCCGACGATCATTCCTCCGATGTCGCTCGATGAGGCCATTGAGACAACCAAGATTCACAGTATCTGCGGGCTTTTGGATGAAAACCATTCCTTTGTATCGAGGCGTCCGTTCCGATCTCCTCACCACACTGTGAGCGATGTTGGATTGCTTGGTGGTTCGACGAATCCCACGCCCGGCGAGGTGAGCATCGCGCATAATGGGGTTTTATTTTTGGACGAGTTGCCGGAATTTAAGCGCACCACGCTCGAGGTGATGCGGCAACCATTGGAGGATGGGAAAGTGACAATTTCTCGAGCGGCAGGGACGATGACGTTTCCAGCTGATTTCGTCTTAATCGCGGCGATGAACCCATGTCCGTGCGGTTATTTCGGCGATCCTGCGAGGGAGTGTCGCTGCTCCCCGGTGCAGATCGAGCGGTATCGCAACCGGATTTCTGGACCACTGCTGGATCGGATCGACTTGCATGTCGAAGCTCCAGCTGTGGCGTTCAAGGAACTTTCTGGAGTCGGTCATGCTGAGCCTTCATCGGCCATTCGAGAACGTGTGCTCGCGGCACGTGAGCTTCAAAAAGCGAGATTTTCAGGTGGACGCAAAACCGCAGCCAATGCACGGATGAGCCATAGCCAAATCAAAAAATTCTGCGTGCTCGACGAAATTTCTACTGAAATGCTGCGCCATGCGATGGAGGACCTGCACCTCAGCGCTAGAGCCTACGATCGCATCCTCAAAGTCTCCCGAACGATCGCTGATCTCGCCGGCAGTGAGCAAATCGACTCCAGTCACATCGGTGAAGCGATTCAATACCGCACGCTCGATCGGCGTTTGTGGGCCTGATTTCGCCCCCAGTTTCCTTCTCTCTGCTTGTGAATCTCATTAAATTCTTTCAGATTGATTTCAGATGAAAAAATCCGGTTGTTTGATGGCGTTCCTGTTCGTGGCTCTGTGCGTGAGCATGTTTGTAAATTTGATTTCGGTTGCTCTGCTTGGAACCAAAACCGGATCTTTGTTTACCCACACGAAGTTCATTCCGCCCAAGGAATTTGATGAGGAAATCCTAGTTCCATCGGAATCCTCACAGGACAAAGTTGCGGTGATCCCACTCGAGGGCGTGATCGCCTTTGGACAAGAGGGAAGCTTGGGTGGGTCGATGGTGGAGGATTTTAAATCTGCCATAGAGCAGGCGGTCGAAGACCCTGATGTAAAGGCTATCATTGTGGAGATGGATTCTCCCGGTGGCGAGGTAACGGCATCCGATGTTCTTTATAATTCGCTCCGCCAGTTGAAGGCGGATAAGCCCGTAGTCGTTTACTTCAACTCTATCGGTGCCTCAGGGGCGTATTACACAGCCTGTGGAGCGGATTGGATCATGTGCAATGACACGACTTTCACTGGCAGTATCGGTGTGATCATTTCCACCCTTAACTACCGCGACCTCTTTGGAAAAGTCGGACTCGAGTCAGTCACCTTCAAAAGTGGGAAGTTCAAAGATATGCTCAATGGTGGTCGCGAAATGACCCAAGATGAGAAGGATTATGTTCAGGGGCTTGTGATGCAGAGTTACGATCGCTTTGTCGGGATCGTCGCTACCGTGCGAAAACTGGATGAAAAAGAACTTCGTGCGGGGGTCGCCGATGGCCGTATCCTCAGCGGCACCGATGCTTTTGCGGCCCGTCTGGTGGATCAACTCGGGTATATCGAAGATGCCTACGCAAAGGCCCGCGAACTCGGGAAAGCCCCCGATGCAGAAATCATTCGCTATTCCCGTTCGTATGACTTTGATCGCTTTCTTCGGATATTCGGGGAGGCTCACGCCGCAAAACTTCAAATTGAATTCCCCGGAAAAAATTACGCACTCCAGCCGGGTCGCATTTATCTGCTGCCGAGCTTTTTTGCGCCTTAGTTTTTTTCGCGCGCGGTGAATCTCAGTGAGGACTCCATGAAGAAAACACGCATCGAGACAACAGCTAGCGCGATAGGAATCCAGTCCCCCTTCGCTGCATTGAATATCGAAGGCTTGCCAGAGGGGCCGGACGAGCCGATTCCGCGCCCGCTTCCTCCCACGAAACTTGGTCGAATTGTCCTTCGAAGAGAGAAGTCCGAGCGAGGGGGCAAAACGGTGGTTGTGGTTTCCGATTTTGCTACGCACATTTCAGAGACAGAAATCGCAGAGTTTGGTCGAAAGGCGCGTCAATCGTGTGGTTGTGGTGGCACGGTGCGTGGGAGGGAAATCGAGTTGCAGGGTGACAACCCGGCGCTAGTTCGCACTTTCTTCGAAAAGGCGGGTTTTCGTGTGGCTGGGGTCTAATACCAATGCCCGCTAGGTTTTAAATTTTAGCGAAAAGAAGCGCTTATACCAAAAGTCGCTTGCATTTGGATTTTAGTAGAGGGGCACAGCGCGTCTCGCCTGTGTGCTGCGGTCTGCTCCTTGGTTCCGATGAGTATGCTGCGAGCGGGTAGACCAGTCTCCACACGGCCGAGACGGCCATACCCCCTTCTTTTTGCGCTACGAAGTCTAATTTCAAAGGGACAA
>CAMDOJ010000157.1 GCA_945903555.1 Chthoniobacter flavus | reverse complement strand
TTTGCGGGACCGCTTGTGAGATTGCTCGCTCCGGGATTTGATCCTGCCGATGCGGGATTCACGATCCTTCTTACCCAGATCATGTATCCCTTCATTTTGCTGGTGTCCTTGGCGGCACTAGTGATGGGGGCCTTGAACTCGCGACAGATATTCACCGCTCCGGCGATGGCTTCGAGCTTTTTCAATATCGGATCAATCGCAGGCGGCGTGATTTTCGGATGGTTGATAGATCGCAGCTTCGGCCGCAATGCGCTCATCGGACTAGCCATCGGCACCCTTGTCGGCGGCCTGCTGCAATTACTCGTCCAGTTGCCCAGCCTCTGTCGGGCAGGCTTCCGGTTCAAACCCGACTTCCGCTGGAAAGATGAAGGCATTCAAAAAATCCTCACGCTCATGGTGCCATCAGTGATCGCCGCGAGCGCCGTGCAGGTGAATGTGCTGGTGAACTCTCGCTTCGCCTCCTACGAGGGCGCCGAGGCTGTGACATGGCTCAATAGCGCATTCCGCCTCATGCAACTCCCGATCGGAGTCTTTGGCGTGGCCGTGGCAACGATCACCCTGCCGGTCATCTCCCGCATCGCGGCAGACACTGACACGAGTCGCTTCGGCCCGACACTGGGAAAGGCGATGCGACTGGCTGTGTTTCTCACACTCCCATCTGCAGTAGGCCTTTGGTTTCTCTCTGGCCCGATCATTGGCCTCATCTACGAGCACGGGCAATTCCTAGCCGAAGACACAAAGCAGACCGCGCTGGCGCTCCAATATTATGCCATCGGCTTGGTCGCCTATTCCTGCATTAAAGTCCTCTCGCCCGCCTTCTATGCGATCGACCGCAAATGGACGCCCATGCTCGTGAGCTTCGCCTCAGTCGCCCTCAATCTGGCGCTCAATTACGCGTTCATGTTTTACCTCGATTTCGGGCATCGCGGCTTGGCCCTCTCGACCACCATTTGCGCCACACTGAATTTCATTGCGCTCTATTTCCTAATGATGGGTCCCGCTAAAAAACTCGAGAGCGGCAAGTTTATAGGAACGATCCTGCGTTGCGGAGCCGCCACTATCCCCATGGCTCTGGTTTGCCAAGGGATCCTCACTGAGATGCCACGAATTTTCCCAAATCAAGGAACGCTTCTCCAAGCCACGATTGTCGCGGCGGGGGTGACCGCGAGTGTGGCCGTTTATCTCGGTGCCTGCCTCCTCCTTCGCGTCGAAGAAACCCAATCCGCCATGGACATCGTTTTGAAAAAACTCGGTCGCCGCCAAACTTCGTAGGTCCATTTTCGGATCAACCCTCGATCGTTATAAAAAAATGAAGCCCGTCGCAGCGAATGCTACAACGGGCTTCTGTTCCCCCCAGAACAATTTCCAAACTAGAGAGAGTTGAGAATATCGCAAGAACTTTTTTTAAAAAATGTCCAACGAAGAACTGCTGCAACCTCGACTCCCCAGCCTTAGGCCGCAATGCTTCAATCCAAGAATTGAAACATGGCGACAATCGCGTTTGATTTGATGAGTCGGATGCCTATAGAGCGGGAACCCAAAGCTTGAGTGGGGTGCTTCCAAAGCCGGGCAATGAAACCTCCACATTATCGCCTGTCGCTCTGGCCTCAAGGTAGGCGTAGCCCAACAAATCACGAACCGCCCCGGGGCTGTTGTATTGATAGTGAACGACGCGGTTTTGATAGAGCGCGTATTGGCGGTGGGAGGTCGGCAACGGATTGGGATGAGGCGCTGTGGGACACAGCTCATAGGGGTCGAGCGTTGCAAAAATTCTACCCGTGCGTGTGTCCTCCATGGCGAAGACCGGCACCGTTCCGGGGATGGGTTGCGCGTAGAGATAGAAATCCGCCGCTCCTTCTCCCGTGCTGGACGGGGTTCCCGCCGTTGTCCAGACCGGAGTGACCACAGAGGCGTCTATTTGCGGCATCCATAGTCCCGCATGGCGTGCCAAGTCGGATGCTTTGATTCTCGTTTGCCCGAAAGGCCCGACCACCAGATGCCAGCGACAGGCAAGGGATTGGCCGGCTTGGAGCCTGATATTGTTTTGAATCGATGATACCGCGTAATCGCGGCCGACATGGGTCAATCCATAGGTCAGGATGGTCCAGAAACTTTTCCAAGTCTGATCGGATACGCTTGGCAGGGGTTGATTTCCGAAAACCATAGCCAGCGAGTCACTTTGCTCTTGAGTGGAATTTTTCACCCACGCCTGCCAGCCACCCGTGTCTCGAGCAAAGATGGGCGAGTTTGAACCATATGATCCCTGTGACGCGATGCTCCAGGCGCCTGTCGGCCGAGACAAAATGGTTTCTGGAAAAGTCGAAGGCCGAGCCCCGCCCCACGGTGTGTTGATGAATGTGAGGTCTTGGTCACCGAAATTGGTGACGAAATTGGTCACCTCGATCGCGCCGTTCCCGAGATCCCGGTAAGAGGCGTAGGTCAACATGCCGGATTTCCACACATTCGGGCTCCTGGCCATTTGAGACCAGTTGACGAGTGACAGGGTCCTTGTGGCCGGGTTCCAATGTTTTTTGAGAACCGGCGAGTAAAACGGCATGGTTGGGGATCCAACTAAGCTATTGCCCGCAAGGCCGCCCCGATAAATGCCCGATTGGTGGATAAAAAATTCGATGGGAAACCCAAGAAGGCGCTGAGCGGAGCCTGCACTTTGAAACTCGTGGACCGGGCTGACCAGATCAAGACTGGTCGCAACAAATTGCCACGCCTCGTCCACCCACGGGGCATCAACGCGTTGAGGCGGGATCGCTTCGCCAAAGGATCCCCGTAGCGAGTAAACTTGTCCGCCCTTGCCGACACCCAGACGCCAACCGCTGGAGCTGTTCATGGAGGCAAAGAAGACATCCTCCTCCGAGACTCCGGCAATCCAAGTGGATCCGCTGGGGTTGTAATCAAAGGAACACGTCGTGTTGCCTGCGGATTGCGTGGCGCCTCCGCTTGGAATTGCCGAGAGCACACTGCCCACAGTGAATTCCGTGTTCGTATCCTCCACTTCCAAGACAACATCCACGTAGTCCGCATAGCCCCTCGTATCGCAGGCGCACAGCGTAAACGCGAATCTTCCCACATTTGTTGGCGTGCCACTGAGCAGACCATACAAGTTGAGGGTCATGCCAGATGGCAGGAACCCGTCGCGCACTAGCCAATAAAGTCTTCCCCCCGAGCCGCCTGTTGCCGTGAATGTATGACCCGCATAGAGTTGATTGCGAACTCCAGAAGGAATTTCTGAGGCGTCGATAAGAATCGCTTTTGCGACTGGCAAGAAAAAGGCTTTCGTTCCACTTCCGCCCGCATTGCTTGCCGAAATCGTCATCGTTGCATTTCCTACAATCGTCGGAACTCCACTGATGACTCCCGTCGTGGCGTTAAGGGTCAATCCCCTTGGCAGGCTGGTGACCCCGTATCGTGTCGGGTTGCCGCTTGCTATGATCTGGTAGGAAAAGGCCGTTCCCACCGCAGCGTTCGCACTGGCCGCGCTTGTGATGACGGGCGCTTGCGGGATGACTGCAATAACGAGGGATTTTGTTCCCCCTCCCGCACCATTGCTCGCTGTGAGGGTGACTGTGGCGTTGCCTACTGTGGCGGGCGTTCCACTAATGACTCCGCTTGTGGCATTCACTGTCAGCCCGCTTGGCAGGCCCGTGGCGCTAAATGTCCGAGGGAAATTGGTGGCCCCTATTTTATAGGTGAATGCGGTGCCCTGTCTTGCCGCTGCGGTGACCGCACTGGTGATGACTGGCCGCGCAGGAGCAATGGTGATCCGCAATGCCTTGCTGCCGGTGCCTCCCGCGTTGGTCGCGCTGACTGTAGCATTGTAGGCGCCGTCGATGACGGTTGGTGCCCCTGAAATTCGGCCGCTTGTCGCATTGAGGCTCAGTCCGCTTGGGAGGCTGGTGACCCCGTATCGTGTGGGGCTACCGCTTGCTGTGATCTGGTAGGAAAAGGCCGTTCCCACCGCAGCGTTCGCACTCGCCGCGCTTGTAATGACGGGCGCTTGCGGGAGGACTGCGATAATGAGGGATTTTGTTCCCCCTCCGGCACCATTGCTCGCTGTGAGGGTTACGGTCGCGTTGCCAGCTGTGGAAGGCGTGCCGCTGATGACTCCGCTTGTGGCATTCACTGTCAGCCCGCTTGGCAGACCCGTAGCACTAAATGTCCGGGGAAAATTGGTGGCCGCTATTGTGTAGGTGAATGCGGTTCCCTGTTTTGCTGCCGCAGTGGCCGCACTGGTGATGACTGGCAAAGTTGGCGCAACGGTGAGCGCAAATGCTTTGCTTCCAGTTCCTCCTGCGTTCGTAGCCGTAAGAGTCACATTATAGGAACCATCAATCACCGTGGGAGTCCCAGTGATCAACCCTATCGTCTTATTCAATGTCAGCCCACCAGGTAGCCCCGTAGCATTATA
>CAMDOJ010000156.1 GCA_945903555.1 Chthoniobacter flavus | reverse complement strand
ATTCTTTCCTTTTTGGATATAATGAGCTACGGTCTCAAAGTTGCATCAACTACCATGAAATCGACTGCCACACCCGAACAAATTTCCCAAGTTATTCGCTATGCATGGGAGGATCGCACCACGTTTGAGCAGATAGAAGAACGTACTGGACTGACTGAAAAACAAGTCATCGACGTGATGTCGCGTGAGTTGAAGCCCTCGAGTTTTCGACTTTGGCGCAAGCGTGTTGGCGGCAGAATCACGAAACATCGCAAACTGCTCGAACAGCATTTAAAAGGCCCCAACGACGAAGAATGAAACGGGTCTGCTTTTTTTCTATGTTGAATATCTCTTTAAGCCACTTGAGCAATCAACCCGTGATCGGCAATGGCAAAAGCGTATAATACATTCGAAGGCTAATGAGTTTGCTACCCACGATTCACAATGCCACTACATGGGCACTTGTCGGTCTGATCTGGACAATCCAGTTGGCCCATTACCCCCTATTCGCCCAAGTCGGACGTGAAGGCTTTCAAGCCTACCACAAACGCTACACAAAACGGATCACTTGGGTCGTGGCTCCACTGATGCTCACGGAAATCACTACCGCCGCATGGTTGCTACTCGTCACCGGTTCCCGTGACCCGTGGTTCCTTGCGAGCCTAGTGCCACTTGGCGTCAATTGGCTAGCCACTTGGCGTGTGCAAATCCCACTGCACGAGAAACTGGCCACTGGCTTCGATGCACGTTCCCATGAGCGTCTCGTAGCAACGAATTGGTGGCGCACAACCGCGTGGACTGTGCGAGGAATTTGCCTCATCATGGCTGGCATACAAAAGTAGCGCCCCAGCTTGCTTCATCCAGATGCCCTATTGGTGAGGGATTGAATATTAAAGACGTCACCACCTAAAGAACGCCCTCCAAGATTAAACAACCTTGATTGCGCAAGCTAAACTTCGCTTTGATTTTGCCGAAAGGCCCTTTGTTGGCGGGCTTGAGCTAGCGACCAAAGAGCGAGCAGGGTTGAAGCAAAGAGGAAATCAGAAACAAGGGAGTTTCGAAAAAAGAGCCATGATGGCGGGAAGCCAGGCAAGCCTGTTGTGAGAGACATCCACAAGCCGTCGAGTCCGCGGGGGTAGGCAGGCATGGTGAGCCAGCAAACGGTATTGGTGACGAAGTAAAAAAGAATCCCTCCGGCAAAGAGACCAGAAAAAAGGGCCGGCAGCGAATGAATCGAACGCGCGGCGAGACCTCGACCAATGGCAACAATCAGCGCCAAAGATACCCATGCCGCCGTTTGACCAAATCCCAACGCGGGATACCCTAGAAACGCCGCCAGCAAGAGGTCCGAAATGAAAAGAGCCCCCAGCGGCACCCCCCAAGCCATCCAACCGGGTAGCAAAAATCCCCCGCAGAATGCGACCGCAGCCAAGGGCGAAAAATTTGGCCACTCCGGCAAAACCGTCGCGTGTAAAACACGAAATGTGGCCAGAAGAACAATGCCAGTGCAGGTCAACAGAACGGCGGTCTGGCTCACTGGAGCGGAGGCTTGGACGGAATTGTTACTCATATACCCGATAGCCATATCTCGCGAAGGGGCGACTCGGCAAGACGGGAAGTGGATACAAAGCGTGAAAAAAATATTTTTTAAGTGGCGAACGACATGTGGTATGCCATCTTCCAAGTGTCAGTAACCTACTCTCCTATGATTTCACAATTTGCCGTTTATTTCCTCTTTGCTGCCTCCTTATTGGTCGGATTGGTCGTGGTGGTGATCCTCCTGAACTTTTTTGGAACTTGGCTACGAGCCAAGCTTGCCGACGCGCCGGTCTCGTTCGCCAAGCTCATTGGGATGCGCCTTCGCCGAGTTCCGATCGGCCTGATTGTGGATAGCAGGGTGACAGCAGTGAAGGCTGGCATCGCCATTGATACGGATCCGCTAGAAGCCCATTTCCTCGCTGGCGGCAACGTGGCCCACGTTGTTCTGGCGCTCATCGCTGCCGATAAAGCGGGCATTGCCCTGGACTACAACCGGGCTTGTGCGATCGATCTCGCCATCAAAGGCACCAGCAAAACCGTCCTCGAGGCCGTCCGCACCAGCATCAATCCAAAAGTGATCGACTGCCCAAACCCATCCACCGGCAAAACCACCATTGACGCTGTCGCCCGCGACGGAATCGGAGTCAAAGTCCGCGCCCGCGTCACTGTGCGCTCGAACCTCAATCGCTTCGTCGGCGGCGCCACGGAAGAAACAATCGTTGCCCGCGTGGGCGAAGGCATCATCACCTCGATCGGATCCGCTGTTTCCTATAAAGATGTATTGGAAAACCCAGATCGCATTTCTCGCACCGTTCTAGATAAGGGTCTCGATACCGGAACGGCCTTTGAGATCCTCTCGGTGGATATCGCCGACATTGATATCGGTGATAATATCGGCGCCAAACTTCAGGCCGAACAAGCCGAGGCGGATAAAGTCGTCGCCCAAGCCAAAGCCGAGATGCGCCGCGCCGCTGCTGTGGCCACCGAGCAGGAAATGAAAGCCCGCACCCAAGAAATGCAGGCCAAGGTCGTCGAGGCAGAAGCTCAAGTCCCCCAAGCCATGGCCGAGGCTTTCCGCAGCGGCAACTTGGGAATCATGGATTACGTTAAAATGAAAAACCTCGAGTCCGACACCTCGATGCGCGCCTCCATTGCGAAATCCGAGTCAGCAGGTTGATCTGCTATGGAACAACAACTCGTCCTGATTCTCATCATTGGCGCGATCAGCCTTGTCAACTGGCTCATCGACAAATCCGCCAAGCAGCGTGAAAAACGCCGGATCGAGAATTTGGAACGAGATGGGCAGCATTCCTCCCCTCCAATCCCCTACCCCGACCAACTTCCCAAGCAGTCCAATCGAACTGAGGAATCCCTACGGGAACTCATGGAGACCTTTGGCCTCCCTACTTCTTTGGAGCCAGTCCCGCCTCCACTTCAATATACCCAGCTTGTATTGGATGAGCCCCAACCGAACATTCCCGCTCCCCGCACGCAAATCTCCCGCCCCATCGTCGCGCCAACAAAGAGCATCGCGCCTCGCGTTTCCCTCGGAAACTCGAATCACTGGGCCTCCCTGCTTCACGGTCGCGGCACAACTCGGCAAGCCATGATCCTCAGCGAAATTCTCGGTCCTCCGCGGGCCCAATCCCGCCATTGAGTCACTAAAGGAGCCTGATCTATGGTCAAAAGAATTTTCCTTTTAATCCTATCAACCCCACTCATTTTGAACGCCAACGACACCAAACCCATCCTGACCGCAGTCCAAGAGCATGTGACCATGCAATGCGGCACCGAACCGCCATTCCGAAATGAGTTTTGGAATAACCACCGCGAGGGCATCTATGTCTGCATCATTTCAGGCGAAGCCCTATTCAGTTCGAAGGACAAATTTGATTCCGGAACGGGTTGGCCGAGCTTTTTCAAACCAATCACACCCGCCAGTATCGAGGAAAAAAAAGACGCATCGCACGGCATGGAACGCGTCGAGGCACGCTCGCTGAAAGGGAACTCCCACCTTGGCCACGTCTTTCCCGATGGTCCTGCCCCGACCGGACTCCGCTATTGTATCAACTCGGCGTCTCTCCGCTTCATTCCGCTCGAGAACCTCGAAAAGGAAGGCTACGGGAAATACAAATACCTCTTCACACCCGATCCCAAGCCCTGAACTTCGAGATTGGAAGGGAAATCAATCTGCTCCAAAAAGAATTTGCAAGGGCCCTCCAGTGAACACCTGTGCGTTAGCGCCTAGTTCAAGGGAAAGACAATCGAGCGCCGGGGCAGGCGAGAGATAGAGCAACCGAAGGTTGGCCCGAAGGGCGAATCGAGACCTTTGGGAAAGGTCGAGTTAGACTGCCGCAAGGCAGCTCCGAAGGAGGAGCAGGTCGGGAGAGCCTGCGAATCAACTGAGCGGGAGCGAACGAGTCAACGGTGTAGCCCAGGGTGGGCAACCGCAGCGAAGCGGAGAAAACCTGTGCGATAACTAACGGACTAGGGAAAAACAAGATCGTTTCTGCTCGTGGGCACCACCAGCGACCACGGGGGATTCGCTTTCACGGAGAAAATCGCAGCTGAAAAACTTCCGCATTGGCATTTTGTGCTTGCCCCAACTCCCGCCAAATAAGATGGTGTGAGGGTGTTTGAGTTGGCGCTACACAACTGTCTCGAGACGACCTCGGTCTTATTTCACGGCAGGAAGTGGATGTAGTAAAATTTGTAGCACAAACGCAAAAAGCAAGTCATCAAAGCCTCCTAAGCCTTTGATTGACAAAGAAAGCTCGGGTGGCGAAATTGGCAGACGCGCCAGACTTAGGATCTGGTTCCGCAAGGAATGTGGGTTCGAGTCCCACCCCGAGCACTTCCCCTCTTTTTTCTGATTTCGACCGCCGCCGAAATCGCTTTGGTGATTCCAAACTGTCATCCCA
>CAMDOJ010000155.1 GCA_945903555.1 Chthoniobacter flavus | reverse complement strand
ATGTTCACCATCGCATTGAAAACGACTTCGTGCTGCTTACCGCAGCCAATGAAGCCAACATTGATCATGTTCGACGGGGCCTCGGCGCCGCCGACCGCTTTCAGGATTGAGGGCGCGCCAAGCACAAGTCCCGCACCAGCGAGGGTGCTCTTGATGAGAAAATCGCGCCGGGTCAAGCCGGGCTCCTGGGAGTGGATTACAGTTTCCATTTTCCGGTGAGTTCGATTTTATTGTGTTTCACTTGGAAGAGCATGAGTGCGATGAGAGCGATGTGGATCGCGAGCCAGGCCACACCAGAGCTCTCATTTATTAGAATAAGACCCACCGTAAGGCTGGTGTAAAGGAGGCCCATAGCAAAGAGGGTAAAGCGGGTCGCGAATCCGATTAGGAGTGCGATGCCGAGTGCGATGAATGCGGGACCGAGAATCAAATCATAGATTTTAAGTCCCCAGTCGGGAATGAGAGGTTCGGCGAGAAATTTGTCGTAGAGCGCCTTTGGAACCCCGTGGTAGTTGGCTAGAGTATAAACTTTAACACTCGTTGCGTCTGTCAGGCCGTAAGAGTTCACTGCCCCATCAATCGAAACGGGAGAAGAGGAGGTGGAGGTGCCTGCGTATTTTTCGACTCCTGAAAGAATGGCCCGCATGGCAAGCCAGATTCGGAGAAGAAGAACGCCCAAAGTGGCGCCTAGATCGCAAGGAATTTTTGATACGGATGTTTGCTCTTGATTCATGGTTTGTGCGTGAGAGTTCGGAAACGAAGGGAGTTGAATTATGAGAAGTTCTAATCCATTACCTTGAATGTGTCTTGTATTTTATCGTTTATTTTTGGTATATTTTTGATACTGGAAAACAAAGCCCCCCTCACCGCCGTTGCATGACCATGACGCTTGCCATGGATGCAAAAGAGCGCCTTTCTCAAAGTGAGTTCAGGGAAAAAACAGCCGGTTTTTTTAGAAAAAAATGGTGATGCGGGCCAGCTGAGTAGTTACGTTCAATGCAAGCGTCAACAGACATACAAATCCATGAAAACCCTATTTCCTGAAAATCTCGCCAATCACATCCGTGCCGCCAAAATTGTGGCGGTCGTTATTATTGACGAACCGATCGATGCGGTGCCGCTGGCTCGCGCGCTGCTCGCGGGGGGGATCGATACCATCGAGCTCACACTCCGCACGCCCACGGCATTGGAATCGCTTGCCGCCATCCGCCGAGATTGCCCCGAGGTTATCGTGGGACTGGGCACGGTGCTCACTCCCGAGCAGGTCGGCCAGGCGGTCCAGGGTGGAGCCGCGTTTGCCGTCTCTCCCGGCCTCAACCCGGATGTCGTCCGCGCGGCCGCCGCAGTCGGCCTGCCCTTCGCTCCGGGAATTGCCACGCCTTCCGACATCGAGAGCGCCGTGGCCTTGGGCTGCCGCCTCTTGAAGTTTTTCCCTGCGGAGCCCTCCGGCGGCATCTCCTACTTGAAGTCGATTGCCGCGCCCTACGCCCACTTGGGCCTAGAATACATCCCGCTGGGCGGCCTCGACGTGGAAAACTTCACCCGCTACCTAGCCCTCGACTACGTGCCAGCGGTGGGAGGTTCTTGGATAGCTCCACGCGACCTGATCCGCAAACACGACTGGGAAACCATCACAGCGAACGCGCGCCAGGCGGTGGATAAACTCACCCGCTGAAACCACTGCCCACCATCGTCACCTTACGGGAAATCATGGGGCGCTTGAATCCGCCTGGCCATCTACGCTTCGCTCAAGCAATGCCCGAGACTCAGACATCCTGACGTGGTCCATGTAAAATGGTGAATTCAGGGAAACAGTTGATCCCATGCGAGACGAAAATCAGTGCCTACACGGGCGAGACGCCCATGCCCCCTTGGCCTTTGCGTCTCACACTCTTTCCTCACACTTCAGGATTTCCGTGACTCTGGAAATCACTTTTGCCAGCGCGCCCTCGCGGGCATAGGCTTTGGCGCACTCGAGACCGATTTCCTCAGAACCTCCGGAAAGGAAGATGATTTTTTGCTTAAGAGTTCCTTCATAGTTCAAGGAATTCGTGGGCGTGGTTAGTCGAGATGCATGACCTGTTCCATGTCCAGCCATTGACTGCCTTCAGGGGTGCCGGGCAAGCGAATCTGGCAGGCGTCGGTAAGCGGCCACCATTTGTTTTTGGTGGTAGGATCGTTTCCAATAGAGGCAAAATCCGCCTTGGGGTTTGTCCCGATGTATTCAAAATGGCTCACGAGAAGACGCTTCCCCGCGATCTCGGTGACATAAATATTGAAATTTCGAATGTTCGCCTTGGCAATGGCAGCGCGGACTTCCGGCCAGACATTGGCGTGGAGTTCGCTGTATTCCTTCTCCTTCTCAGGGCGGAGTTCGATGATGGAGCCGTAGTATTTCACCTTCGCCTTCGCGGCGTCTTCGGGTGTCGGGTTGGTGGGACCGTGGATGGGTTCGGTTTTTGGCATGGTTTGGCAGGCACTCAGGGCAAGGCCAAGTGCAATAGGCAGGAGGCTGGTTTTTTTCATGAGCGGAGGGTCAGCGGAAGACGATGTAAAGAACCACGAAAACAACGACCACGAGGCCCGACATCAAGCGATAGTCGGAGAGTCCGGATCCACAGCGCTGGCGGATAGGTTCGGACCATTTTGCCCAAATCAGCGGCTTGGACTCCTCCTTGAGCGGTTCAGGGAAAATGTAAGCGCAGGCGGCCATGATGGCGATGCAGAGCACACACAATAAAAAGGCCATGAGCATGTAATCGCCGCTATAGATACCAGTCCAATCAAGGAAGAGGATCGCCGCCCCGATAATCATCCCGGTGACGAGCGTGATGAACGCCGACTTGCCGCCAGGGCGGGACCAGAAGACGCCGACCACGAAGACAGCCGTGATTGGCGGCGCCACAGAAGTGATAAGCTTGTTCATGCCCTCGAAAATCGTGGTGTAGTGGCCAAAGATCGGCGACGAGGCAATTGCGAGAAATGTTCCAAAAACTGTCGTCCATTTGCCGATGCGGACGAGCGAGTGGTCGGAAAGGTCCGGCTTGTAGCGCTTGAAAATGTCGTAGGCGACAAGCGTGGCTGTGGAATTCAGCGCGGCGGAGCAAGTTTGCATCGCTGCAGCCAGCATCGCGGCAACCACCAAGCCTTTGAGCCCCACTGGGAGCAGGTTCATGATGAGGAAGGTAAAGGTGTCCGCAGCTGTTTGAGGAGCGGCACCGCCAAATGCTCCCTTCTGCACCAACGCCACACACATCACGCCGGGAAGCACAAACAGGAAAACAGGCCAAATTTTCAGGAAGGCGCAGAAAAGCGGGCCCAGGCGGGCATGTTTCTCATCCTTCGCCGCCAAAACGCGCTGGACGATCGTCTGGTCGCAACACCAATACCAGAGGCCGATGACAGGGTAGCCGAGCAGGATCGAATACCAGGCCAGTTTTGACGGGTCGCTCGAATCGCGCACCATGTTGAGGAAATTCCCCGTTCCCCAGTCCACGCCACTGCCGGGAATTTTGGAAAGCGGATGGGGATTTGTCGCCAACGTGCGGGCCATTTCATGCCATCCGCCCACCTCGATGTAGGCGACGACCGCAATCACCAAGGCTCCAAGGAGGAGGAGCACGGTTTGCACGCTCTCGGTCCAAACCACGGCCAACAAACCGCCATACATGGTGTAGGCGCCTGTGAGCAGACCAAGAATTGTGATGAAGACCAGCAGGGCATCTATCCCCAAAATGGTTGCCCCGGGCTGCAAGCCGAGGATGCCCCTCAGCACCCATGCGGCTGTGTAAAGCGCCACCCCCATGTGGAGCACGATCGCGGAAAAGAGTGAGACCACCGAGAGCACATCGCGGCAGCCGCGATTGAAGCGGCGCTCGAGGAAATCTGGAAGTGTGGCGACGCGCGAACGCAGGTAGAGCGGCGCAAAGAACAGCGAGAGCATGATGAGGGTGCATCCGGCCATCCACTCAAAATTTCCAAAGACGAGTCCATATTTGTAGGCCGCCTCCGCCAAGCTTACCAAGTGGACCGTGGAAATATTCGCGGCGAACATCGCCAAGCCGATGACCGGCCAAGTCAGCGTGTTTCCAGCCAGAAAGTAATGTTCGCTTTCCCCACCCGTTTCGCCTTTGCGGTGGATTAAGCCTGCGGCCACACCGATGCCGACGACGGCGAAAAGGTAAATGGCGATGATGGTCCAGTCGATTGTTGTCATGAGAGGGTTTTGTTTAGGATTTTAGGAGACGGCTTCGGAGGAAAAGAAATCCCTATCGAAACGCCCGACGCGCTTCAAGCGATTTCCGTCAGTGAATGATATTGAACATCCATACCCAACCCCTCCGAACCCATCTCCAGCGAGGAAGGATCGCGCTTGGGCGAGGCTGTCCGCGTGCGCCCCAGTTCGCCGCCATGCGCATTGGCAGTATCGGGCTTTGCGCGCTCACAATGGGTCACT
>CAMDOJ010000154.1 GCA_945903555.1 Chthoniobacter flavus | reverse complement strand
GGACGATATTGTCGAGGTTCCACTTCCTGACTTCAGCGTGGTGCCTGATGAGCTTCCGGAGAAGCACAGGAAACCATGAAGGTTGCCCTGCATGATGTGACCAAGGCGTTCGGCAGCAATCGCGTGCTGGATGAGGTGACATTCGAAGGTGAGTTTGACCACACGCTCGCGCTCATCGGGCCCTCTGGCGGCGGGAAATCGACCCTTTTGCGGTTGCTCGCGGGTTTAGATATTCCCGATAGAGGCACCGTTTTTGTCAATGGCTTCGAGTTACCCCAAGACGAGGGCGCACTTCGCCGATACCGTCGGACGGCAGGTATTGTTTTTCAGGCTTACAATCTCTTTCCGCATCTCAGCGCATTGGAAAATCTTCTGCTTCCTCTCACGAAAGTTCATGGGTTTGGCCGTGCCGCCGCGCTGGAACGCGCTGATGCCGTTCTGCGCCGATTCCAATTGCAGGCCCATGCACAAAAGCAGCCCGCCTTGCTGAGCGGTGGGCAACGGCAGAGGGTGGCCATCGCGCGCGCCTTGGTGACGGAACCAGACTTCCTGCTCCTCGATGAACCCACTTCGGCTCTCGATCCCGAAATGACCGCGGAGGTACTTGATGTGATCGTCGAGTTAAAGGAATCGGGAACACCAATTATCCTGGTCACGCATGAAATGGGCTTCGCCCGTCGCTCTGCGGATCTGGTTGCTTTTGTTTCGCGTGGAGGAATCCAGGAGTGCGCGTCCGCCAACGAGTTTTTTTCAGCTCCCCGATCCGAGGAAACAAAAAGATTCCTCGAGAAAATCCTGAAATACTGAGTCGGGTAATTGTCGGTTGAACCTAAGCGGGATCCGTCGCTGGGATTTTTATACTCTTTCCCAGCACGGCAATCTGCGGTATTTGCTGAAGAGAGTTTTCACGATTTTCATGCCGAAAGAACGCCTACGCCTCAACGAACTGGACCAGTCGAAATCCCTCACGCAGGAGGAATACAAAAGCCAGATCAAGCAATACCAACTCGAGCTTCTGTCTATGCAACTGGAGTTGCATGAAAAAAAGATCCCCGTTGTTTTTGTGCTCGAGGGGCCAGACGCGGCAGGGAAGGGCGGAGCCATCAAGCGCGTCGTCGAGCGACTCGATCCCCGATTGATTCACGTCTATCCAATCAACAAACCGACTTCGGAAGAATTTGCCCGTCATTATATGTGGAGGTTTTGGTCGAAAATGCCTCCGCGCGGTGAGATCGCCATCTTAGATCGCTCTTGGTATGGACGCGTGCTGGTGGAACGGGTGGAAGAGTTTTGCACGCAGTCCGCGTGGCAGCGTGCCTACAACGAAATTAATGAATTTGAGCGTTTGCTTGTCGATGATGGCACCGTCCTCATCAAGATCTGGCTCCATATCACAAAGGACGAGCAACTGACGCGATTCAAGTGTCGCACGGCGGATCCCTATAAACACTGGAAGATTGGCGACGAGGATTGGCGTAATCGCAAGCGCTGGGGCGAACACATCGACGCGGCGGAGGATATGTTTGAAAAAACAAGCACGGATATCGCACCATGGACGATCATTCCGGCGAACTTCAAATGGCATGCCCGCGTGAAAACGATCAAGACCGTTTGCCAAGCGATCTCCAAGGTATTAGGTCGCTAAAACCTAACTCCGCAGAATTAACCCCAACCGACCAAAGGGAGATAGATTGCCGAAGGCAACTCCGAAGGAGTGAACGCAGTGAGTCAAAGGAGGCACAGAGGGGTAGTTGTTTACAATTCAAAGAGGGTTCTCTGTTTTGTGTAACCCGCAAAGACCCATTGTGTGTTTGAAATTGGACTTTGCAGCGCAAAAGAAAGGGGGCATGGCCGACTCGGCCGTGTTGAGACTGGGCTAGTTGCTCACACGCCGCCCAGTGGAACCAAGGAGCACGCCAACGCACACAGGCGGGACGCACTGTGCCCCTCTCCTAAAAATCCAAAAGCGAGCTGCTTTTGTTTTGATATAAGACCCAGAAAACACTTCTGTGCATCCTATCTAAAAAGTCCGGCTGATATAGAGCGGGATGCTTTTAGGGCCATGCTGATCGGATGGGCAACGATTCGGGCGCTCATAGAGACGCCGCTACAAGGGAAAAAGTTTGCTGAAATTTAAAACCTGATCGCTAGTGGTATTACAGGAGGGGCGAGGGATACTCGCCTTTTGCCGCGAGCGCGGCCAAGGCCTCGGCTACGATGGGACGATCCTCTCGATACGTGACACCGAACCACTGGCTCTCGACCGGTAGCACCTTCACTGTTGCGGATCCCCTCTCGATCATCTCCGCCACCGCGCTCGGAATATAAAACTCGGATTTTGCGGTGCCGCTGTGGTTTTCAAGAAAGCGCACTAATCCAGCTTCCAGCAAGGGAAAGACAGCGGAGGTAAATCCCCAGCAATTCATCGAGACCCTCTCGCTACCGGAGAAGCGGGTTCCATCGCTCTGATTCCCCACGCCATTTTGATCGCGTGCGATGAGGGTGTGCTCCTTGACACTCTGGAGGGTGCCGGCGGCATCCATCCCGCAGACTCCACGGGATACCGTTCCATGCGAGGAGAGTGTCGTGTCGAGTCGATAGCCGGCCATGCAGAAATCCGTCGCATCGGGATTCAATCGGCCTAAAAATGCGCCGACATCGGCAATCGCCGATCGCCCGTAGAAGTCATCGGCATTGATGGCGAGAAAAGGTGCGTCCACCGCTTCGCGCGCGCACCAGATCGCATGTCCGGTGCCCCAAGGTTTCGAGCGGTCTTCGGGAACGGAAAAGCCGGGAGGCAGATCGTTGAGTTGTTGAAAAACATAGCCGACATCAATGTGATCCTCGAAGCGGTTGCCGACACGTTCACGAAATTCTTCCTCAAAATCCCGACGGATCACAAAAACCACACGGTTATATCCCGAGCGAAGGGCATCGAAGACGGAGTAGTCCAAGAGCGTCTCCCCGCTTGGGCCGACCCCGTCCATTTGTTTGAGGCCCCCATATCTGCTGCCCATGCCTGCCGCCAAAACGAGTAGTGTAGCTTCCATAATAAAAAGATGAGTGTTTGTGTCCTGCTCCGTGCCATGTCGGGCCAAGCTTCATAAATAGGTCGCGCCTTTCCTGTCCTGCAAGGAGTTTTGACCTCACTTCATCTTTAAGCAACCCACGGGCATGGCGCGGTTGGAGGGTAACAGCGGATGATCTCGGTAGAATGACTTTGCTAAGGGGAGGTTAAGGGGATCCTCTTATTTTTCGGAACGGGAACGCCGAGTTCCCAACCCCTCGGATTGGCCGATGATCGTTTTTGGGCTGGCCAGTTTTGGGGAATCTGAAATTCCGCCGAGGAGGTTTTCGTTTGGTGGAGGCGAAAGGGAGTAGTGGTGCTTGTCTCGAAGCGCCAGTGTGTTGGGCTTATTACGTCTTAATCAGGTAGCCGCGTTCTATGACCGGTGAAGGGATGCCAGATACCAGCACCTTTCGTCAGAGGGGTCAGCATAAAATTTTGATACATAATCACGCTAAGCACGCGTTTTGAATCCAGCGAGCGAAAGCATTGGCCTCGCATTTTGACGCACTGGGTTTGGCGAAGTTGCCGCAGTATCATCGCAATGAGATGCTGATGCCGACGAGGACGTCGGCGTTCCGGTCGAGAAGTTTTCTCCGTGTCTTGGTGTTTCCGTGAGAGGCTTGCGCCGCAGGCGATGTGACAGAATCGAAGCGCACCGGAGAAAGACTGCCTAAGGCAGCCCGCAGGGTGAACGCAGTGAATCAATTTGCAGAATCGAGACCTTTGGGAAAGGTCGAGAAAGACTGCCTAAGGCAGCCCGCAGGGCGAGCTGAGCGGGAGCGAACGAGTCAACCGGAGCGCAGCGGAGTAACGAGTCAACATAGAGTTTTTTGACATAATTAACAAAATTGAGATTCGGTGCGCAGGCGCATTCGTTGAACAAATGTGGCTCTCAAAAAAGAAAACTTCCGCAAGCGGGATCTGACTCCCGCGCTGGGTCGACGGAAAACTGGAGAGCGGTTTAGGATTTCAAAAGAAACGGTAGGCCATCGAGAACGATCTGCGACCACGTTTCAAAAGTATCCCGTCGCTCGAGTAATTCCTCGCGGGTTGCGAAGCCTAGCTCTGCGATGGCTTTTTCCCCCGCGCTCACGTTGTCATTTTCGAGTTCCACCAAATGGACCACGCCGAGATGGACGCGTCCGACCTCGGAGGAATCATCGTTGATGAGAGCCACCGCGCGTTCGCGGAATCCACCACCGAGGCGAAGTTCCTCGCTGATCTCGCGTTTCACCGCGTTGTGGTAGGTGGATTGGTCGAAGTGTAAAAGATTTTCATCGGTGTCGTTCACATGCCCCCCGATGCCGATGGAGGATTTCGCGACGAGTCGTTTTTCGCCGGATTTTGCTCCACGTGTGTAATGAAGGATCCGATCGCCGTGCATAAA
>CAMDOJ010000153.1 GCA_945903555.1 Chthoniobacter flavus | reverse complement strand
ATGAAGGTGGGCGTGCCGTCGAGGTGATTCTGAAAACGAACGCCTTCTTCGGTGATCTTGCGTAATTTCGCGAGGGAGAAAACCTGAAATCCGCCACTATCTGTGAGGATCGGACCATCCCAATGCATGAAGCGATGAAGGCCTCCGAGTCGCGAAATGAGCTTCTCACCGGGACGAACGTGCAGGTGGTAGGTATTCCCCAAAATGATTTGCGCCCCGACTTCGCGGAGTTCTTCGGGGGTCATGGCCTTGACCGTGGCCTGAGTGCCCACCGGCATGAATACGGGAGTCTGAACAGGACCACGTCGTGTCTGAAGGGTCCCAGCTCGAGCGGCCGAATTCGTTGCTTCAAGAGTGAAAGATCGGCTCATAGGAAGAGGGGGCTGGTTTTCTGAAGCGGCATCGGTTCGGTCGGTGTTCTTTCAGTTAATGCCGATGAGAAATTGTGGAAATTCATGCAGGTTCGGGAATTTGAGTTTTATTTCAGAAAAAGGGAAGAAAACTCAAATTCTCAGCCAAGGGGGTAAAAATCGAAGTGTATGGTGGTCTGCCGCAAATCCGATTTAAGGGGGTGAGCTATTTTACTCTGGCTTGGGTTTTGGTGCTTCTGCAGGTGCAATACCGAAATCGCTCATTGCAGAGATGGCCACAAGTAATCTCTTGTCGATTTGGCAAACCTTTCCCCTCGCGAGCACTTTTTGCCCTACAAATTTGACCAGCCGAAATTTGGGAAACTCAGCAATGTCCGTGTCAAAAAAAAGCATCACATCCTTAGTGGTACTGCCCTCGAAGGTCAAAAAGCGATGCGTCCCCTCTTCACCAAATTGAGCAATGGTGCCGGTGATCGTGATGGGTTTTCCAACCATGGCAAGAATGGCGCTTCGTTCATCCGCTGTGAATGTGTCACGGATTTTTTTTGTTTCGGCCTCTTTTTTTGGTGTGGGTTCGAAGAGACGTTTTCCGTCGAGTGTGAAAAATGCGAGAGTGAGGACAAGTGTGGTGCCAAGGGCGGCGAATGCAAATCGCGCGGACTTGAAAAGAGGGACTCGTGGAAGCGTCTGAGGAGGTGGTTGCAGGGCGGGGCGGAGCGCAGGCGGGGGAGTGAGTTGCAGTAGAGCCAAGGTTTCCGCTGCCGCGCTCGCACTCGGCGGGCGGTTTACCGGATCACAGGCAATGAACCTCTCGATCCACACGCAAAGCTCAACAGGAATGTCGGACCGGAGGACGGAAAGAGGAATAAAATCGTTTTGGAGGTGGGCGGCAATCACGTTTGCTGAGGTTTTCCCATTGAATGGTCGCGTGGCGGTGAGGGCTTGGTAAAAGACACAACCCAGAGAATACAGATCCGTACGTTGGTCGAGTGGTTGGCAATTGAACTGCTCTGGAGCCATCGTGAAAATGGATCCGAGTACTGCGCCCGACTGATCCATCGTTTGGAGCATGGGCTCGGGTTGCGCTTTTGCTAATCCGAAGTCGAGTAGCTTCACTTGAAAGTCGCCGGAGGCAAGTCGTGCGAGCATGATATTTCCGGCCTTAATATCACGGTGCACAATTCCCGCGGAATGGGCTGCCCCGAGTGCATTCAGGCACTGGCGT
The DNA here is from genome assembly GCA_945903555.1 of Chthoniobacter flavus. Classification (GTDB taxonomy): domain Bacteria; phylum Verrucomicrobiota; class Verrucomicrobiia; order Chthoniobacterales; family Terrimicrobiaceae; genus UBA967. The sequence continues at coordinate 2,866 of CAMDOJ010000153.1, read as the reverse complement.
GCAAAATCCATGAAAAAATCGACAGGCATGGGGCCCTTGAGTTGATCGATGTTTTGCCCGGAGATATGTTCCATGACCACGAGCAGATCGTCGCCGCTTTTAAGGAAGTCGTGAATGGTGACGATATTCGGGTGCTGAAGGCTTGCGAGTTGGGTGGCCTCACGAACTGCTGCGGCCATATTGGTTGCGCCACCATCGCCATGGATGCGCTTGATGGCGACCCAGCGGTTTAAGACTCCGTCATGAGCGAGATAAACCGAGCCTCCACCGCCGGAAGCGATTTCCCTATCCACGGTGTAGCGATTACCGAGCGACTTTATCGGTTCATTCGAGGATTCCATGCGGAAAAGAATGTGTCGTCTTGCTGACGAGTATTGCGCCTAGCAAAAAGCCACCGAAGGGGAGGCGTGGGCAAAGGATTTGCACGAAACGATATTTGCGGATTTTCGTAACTTGGTCAATCATGCCGTGCTTGATTGCGGTCCCCGGATCGCGCATCTTTCGCAGGATGATGACAGTATCTCACGATCTCATTTCAGAAATCAAGGAACTCAAGCGAGCGAGGAATGCCGTGATTTTGGCACACAACTACCAGATTGCCGAGATCCAAGAAGTCGCCGATTTTGTTGGGGATTCGCTCGGGCTGAGCTTCAAGGCCTCCGAAACCTCCGCTGATGTGATCGCTTTTTGTGGGGTTCACTTCATGGGCGAGACGGCAAAGATTTTGAGCCCGTCAAAAATCGTTGTCATTCCCGATATTAATGCCGGTTGCTCACTGTCGGATTCCTGTCCTGCTGAGAAGCTCGCCGACTACCTTGCCGAGCATCGTGAAAAAAACTACTACGTCATTGCTTACATCAATTGCAGTGCGGGTGTGAAGGCGATCGCGGATGTGATCGTGACCAGTGGAAACGCCGTGAAAATCGTGGAGTCCGCCCCGCCGGATCGCAATATCCTCTTCGTGCCTGATCAAAATCTCGGTGCTTGGGTGATGGAGCAGACCGGTCGTAAAATGGATCTCTGGCGCGGCAATTGCTATGTGCATGTGGAGTTCACCCGCGACAGCATTAAGCGCATCAAGTCCGAGCGCCCGGATGCCGTTGTGGTGGCCCATCCCGAGTGCACTCACGCTGTTCGTATGCTTGCTGACGAGGTTTGCTCAACAGAAAAAATGGTGACGTTTTGTCGGGATAATTCGGCGAAGAATTTTATCATCGTCACGGAAAGTGGCATGCTTCATCGCCTGCGTCGCGAGGTGCCCCAGAAAAACTTTATCGCTGGACCGACCGACCATTGCGCCTGTGCTGATTGCCGCTACATGAAGATGAATACTCTCGAGAAGCTTCGCGACTGCCTCGCTACGCTCGAGCCCCAGATTCACATCCCGGAGGATGTTCGCAGCAAGGCCGAGCGTTCGGTTCGCCGGATGCTTGAGTTATCCAAGTGACGGGATCGCTTCAGGGGGTTCTTTTAAGACGCTCGAGCTTTTGGCATGAGGGTCAAAACGGAGTAGGCACATCTGGCCGTCGAACTCCTCCACGATAGCAGTACAACTTTCTACCCAGTCGCCACAGTTGTAGTAAGCAATGCCCTCAAATTCTCGCTCGGCGGCCGTGTGGATGTGACCGCAGAGAACACCATCCACCTTGTAGTCGCGCGCATACCGGACGATCGACGCCTCAAATTTTCCGATAAAGCTGACGACATTTTTCACTTCCGCTTTGATGTAGGCGCTCAGCGACCAGTGTCCGAGCCCCATGAGGCGCCTGAAGAAATTCACGACTCCATTGCAGCGCATGAGCATGACGTAGCCAATATCCCCGAGGTGCGCCAGCCAGCCTAGGTTTTGAACCACGTTGTCGAGCTCATGGCCGTGCATGATGAGAAGTCGGCGTCCATCCGCGGTGGTGTGAATCGCATTTTTCTGAAGTGTCACGCTGGCATAGTTGCCATGAAAACCGGAAAGAAACTCGTCATGGTTGCCGGGGATATAAATGATTTCGGTGCCCTTACGGCCCTTGCGCAGGAGTTTTTGAATGACGTCGTTGTGATCCTGGGGCCAGTAAATGGCGCGCCGGAGAGCCCATATATCGACCAAGTCTCCGACAAGGTAGAGTTTCTCAAATTCTGTGTCTCTGAGGAACTCGAGTAGCGCAGCGGCCTTGCTGCCCCGCGTTCCTAAATGGACATCAGATATCCATCCCGTACGGTAGCGTTTTGTCATGGGTGCGAAACCAACTCACGCTGTGCAAGGCCTTACGGGAATCCTTGAAGTGTTACGAATCTGTAACAATCCCCCCCTCAACCGCCGGCAGCGACCTGCAGGATCTCCAGTCGATCGTGGTCGTTGACGGGAGTGCATGGCCACTCGCTGCGACGGAGTGCGGTGCCATTGTGTTCGATGAGAATCATTGCGGGAACGAGGCCTAGCGCGCTCACGACTTCGGAGATCGTGTGAACGGAAGGCAACGCGCGACGTTCTCCATTCAGGAAAATCTCGATCATGCCGCTCCCAATATGCCGCTGTCCCAATCCTTCCAAACCGGATCAAGTCCGAGTTGGGTGAGGAGATTTTCAATGCTGCGCGCATCGCGTACATCGGAGATCGAGAATTGCTCTGTGGCCGCATCGCCGCCGCTATCGGGGACGATTTTCCCTTTGACGGTGAGATGCAGGGCTTCGCGGCCCTGTCCGGTGTAGCCGCCTGGTTCCGTGTGGCTCCCCGCACTCATCATCGTTATGCCCATCGGCGCCAGCAAATCGCGCAAGGGGGCTGGTTCGCGTGTGCTGAGAACGATGCCCACCATCGGAAAGGTGACTCGGAGTGCACAGATGAGCTGAATGAATTCACGGTCGCCGAGCGGAT
>CAMDOJ010000152.1 GCA_945903555.1 Chthoniobacter flavus | reverse complement strand
TATACATTTAAACAATGACAACAACATTGCAAGCGTGGGGCAACAGTCAGGGTATGCGCTTACCAAAGGCGATCATTACGGCCCTTAACCTTCAATCTGGATCAAAGCTCGAGATCGAACTGACACCAAAAAAGGATGCCATTATCATCAAAGCAGCATCACCAGCCAGGATTCGCGGGCGTCACCGGATTGAAGACTTGGCCGCAGCCATGCCGAAGAATTACAGCGCTGCGGAGTTTGTCTGGAAAACTCAAGGCCGGGAGGTCTGGTGATGCGCTCCTACATTCCTCAACAGGGAGATCTGGTTGCGATGGATTTCGACCCACAATCCGGCCATGAACAAAAAGGGCGCCGACCAGCGATCGTTGTCAGTAAAGAAATTTTCAATCGAGCCACAGGGCTGGCCATTTGCTGTCCAATTACCAATACAGATCGCGAAGTTCCTTTTCATGTGCCTTTGGCAGACCGGTCGTCACTGGCTGGTTTTGTGATGTGCGAACAAGTTAAGTCTTTGGATTTCCGCTCCAGACATATGAAGCGGATCGAAAGCGCACCGCAAGAATTGCTTGATGATGTGCTCGCTCTCATCGATGCAGCAATTTTTTAGCCCTCAACAAATACCCCCTTCACTCTGCATCCGCCAGTCTTTGACAGGCCTCACCCGATCGATGCTCAGCACTTGAGGGCAAAGGATGCGGCTCCAAAGAGTGACTCGAGCAGGAGAGAAGATGATAAAACTTCCCTGCCCTAAAATCAGTCCTTCAATTCGGGTACAAGAGCTGCCGGTAATCCGACTGCGCTGGCTAGCTTGAACTGGCGTTTGTCGCCAGTCACCAACAGATCGGCGCCACACGCCTCCGCCGCGGCAACATGAAGGATATCAAGCGTGCGGCAGAGAAGTTTCCTTGTATGAAGGCGAGCCAGATGGGCGGCCCGGCTCCAAACGACCGGCCAATCCAGCATTTCTATGGATAGAATTCCATTGCTGGTGTCCGTGTCGATGTGTTCCAGGGCCAAGAGTCCAGCAGCACTCGGAATGCTCTTTCGACCGATCGCCGCATGAATGGCGTTGCGAAGTTCGGTTTCCTGAAGTTGGTTGAGGGGAATCGAGCGGGCTTTCTGCGCTTGGCGCTGAACAAAAACACTTCCGGGTTCGAAGATGTAGAGTTTCACCAGCGCCCCGGTATCAAAATACACTTTGGACATCGCCATAAAGGTCAGTCGCGGTCCTGATAGACAGTGTCGGCAACAGAAAGGGTGCTGCTATTGACCGCACCGACGGCACGGGCGCGAGAAACCCAATCCGTCTTGGCAAGAGAAACCTCAGCAGACGCAGGTTGGATCAAAGCCACAGGCGATCCGTGCGATGTCCATCGAAGAGTCTGACCAGCCGACAGGAGCTTGCGAACTTCCTTGGAGCGGTGAACAAGGTCTCTCGAAGTGATGGTTTTCATGTATAACAAATAAGTTGAACTTTGTGCTTTTGTCAAAACTCTCTTTGAAGACACACGTTCCCCCATTTCTTCAGAAAAATGGAAAATGATCTTTCTGGCTCTGCGGGCGGCCTTGATCTACCCTGGAGGCCAAGCCAACGGGCGCCCGCCAAGGATATGGACGTGCAGATGCGGAACGGTCTCTCCACCATGGGGTCCATTATTGATCACGAGGCGGTATCCGCTTTCGGAGATGTTTTCCCTTCGCGCTATCTCTGCCGCCGTCAGAAGAAGTCGGCCGAGCAAGGCTTGATCTGCATCTTTGGCAGCACCGACCCGCGGAATGGGAGACTTTGGAATGCACAAAATATGCACCGGCGCCTGAGGCGAGATATCACGAAAGGCCAGACAGAACTCGTCTTCAAAAACGATGTCGGCAGGAATCTCGCGGGCGATGATTTTTTCGAAAAGGGTCATGACAATTGAAGGGAAAGGTCATTCGCGCGGCGACTCATATCCAACTCACCGCGAATGAAGAGAACGATCTCGCTCTGCAAAACAGAGCAATCGCGCCTCCAGATTTTTGCACAGCGCAGTATCTTCACACACTCGTGCAAATCACAAAACTCAACCTGCTGAGCGGTGGACTCAATGATCTCGCGCAAGCGCACCCGCAGAAGCTCAAAGAAGACCAACTCGTATCCCGAGCCCGCCTCGGTCGCGATCTCCGAAAGTGAGATTCGGAGCGGCAGCGGAAGCGTCTGAAAACAGCGTGCCACATCGGAATACCCAATCACCTGAAGTACACTCTGAACGGCTTTTTCTAACCGCGAGATGGTAACCGTGTTTTCATCAAATTCCTGCTTCAGAAAAACCGAAATGCTCTCCGTGACATGACTTGTGAGCCACCACTTTTTGTATCCCGCATTTTCCGCCGCCCTGATCACAGCCGAACTCAACCAAGCGCGGTCGTAATTCATCACGCTTCCATCCTGAAACCGAACGAGCGGATAGTTGTCTCTTAATGCGATCACGATTTGAAAAGCACGGGTTGATCGGGTGAATCTGCAATCCGACGTTCCAAGGATTGAATCTCATCAATAAAGTCTCCGACCTCCTGAAATTGGCGATAAACCGAAGCGTAGCGGACGTAAGCGACAGGATCTAGCGTGCGCAATCGCTCCATCACCAGCTTGCCAAGTTGCCGAGAAGTCACCTCGGCATCATTAAGAGAGTCCAACTCCCGATGAATTTCCTCAGCGACCCGCTCCATATCTTCCATGCTGATCGGACGTTTCTCACAGGCTTTGGTGATGCTGCCTAGGAGCTTGGCCCTGTCAAAAAGTTCGCGGCGACCATCTTTTTTTTCCAAGCGCATCTCATTGCGCTCCAACACCTCATAGGTTGTGAAGCGCGCCTCGCATTCAAGGCAGAGCCGACGACGACGGATGCTGGACCCATCCTTTGCGAGTCTGGAATCAATAACCTTATCATCAAGTGTTCCGCACTTCGGGCAGCGCATATATTGTATACTTATCGAACAAGAGCGAATATCGACACTACATATTGATGGGTCAACCCTTTTCCCACAAATAAGAAAACCCAAGGTCACCCTGAGAACAAAATGGGTGGTGGAGCCGACGACGAGACTCGAACTCGTGACCTATCGATTACGAATCGATTGCACTACCACTGTGCTACGTCGGCAATATTGCGAAAATGACACATCGTCCTCCTGCTGCCAATGGGATTTTTAACAAATTCGTGAGACATTCGTTTTTCGCAAACCAGATCGCCCCCCCTTCAGCGAACGGTTATCAAAAATAGGGCTGTGTATTTTTTTAGATTTTACAGAGAAAAAACTTGATTCGTTCAAGCCATGGTAAGAGATTCAACATTCTTCTGATCCTGAGTAGCTCAGTGGTAGAGCGGTCGGCTGTTAACCGATTGGTCGTAGGTTCGAATCCTACCTCAGGAGCCATTCCTCTTCATTCAGCCATTGTGCCACAGCGGCAGGCGTTCGCGCTTGTTGCGGTATTGAGCGAGGCTGAGGAACCGATATGATCTAAATTCGAAATTGGCGATCGTGGCGATATGCGCGCCGGGTGGCGGGCAAGCACAGTAGAAAATCGCGTGATCACCCATTGAGTTCGGGTCAGCGACTCCATGTTCACCTACAACTGTAAGCTCCCAAGCCTTGCGGCAATTCCGCCCCAAATCGTGCGATGAATAAATTCAGGGAAGTCGAGCGGCAAGCTTTCTTCCAGCTCTTGCTTCGCCGCGACCGCCTGCGTCGCCACCTCCTCCATGACCTCTTTTGCCAAACCTCTTGGCAATCCCACTCGATCGACTGTCTGTTCGAAATGCCGTCCACAGATGCGATCGACAACATAATGACGATTGGTACCGGCAAACATGGCGAGTCTCATTTGCTTTTTGTGGATTTGACCCAGAGCGAGACTCGGTTGCGCTGAAAGAATATCGTAGAGCGGGGTGAGGCGGAAGCGTCCGAGCGGACCCAAAAAAATGCTGAAATTTTTAGCGTGTCCGTCCGTGGCTCCAATCAAAAAGAACACCACCAGCGCCTTTAAAAAACGCCTCTGATCTTTAGCCGGTGTGTCGCTGGCCTTGAGGAGACGAAGAATGTCGGAAATTCCTGGACCACCATCATTCTGGTATTTCCTCGACGGGGGGACTGACAGGGCCTGGCAGCAATCTTCTTGAGGCAAACGCAGTAGAAGCCCGTCCCTTGTCCACCTTCGATCGAAGCGCTCGATCACGAGGGCCTTGGTTTTTCCAAAGGTGGAAATTTCCGCATGGTTCACAGGCAGACCGAAGGCAGCCAGCAAACGCAAGCAATAGAATTCGTTTTCTATACTGTTCGAGAGGTCCAACCCGTTCGGCAGGGTTCCCATTTGCTTTTTCAGGATGTGGGTGGTTGGGGTTGCGCCAGAGGGTTTCCACCACTGATCTTTATACCGGAGCAGTGCCGTTTTTTCTTGTGCTCCCGCGATCGAAATCCGGAAGTCCCTCTCGGGCTCGAGCCCCAGCGGAGCCTGCGCCAAGTTCAACAGCA
>CAMDOJ010000151.1 GCA_945903555.1 Chthoniobacter flavus | reverse complement strand
GAGGTGAGGGAAACTGGATCGGCAATGGCAGGTTGGGCGATCATGCTGGGGAGAGAGAAGGGAATTACGGATTTTTCTAACGAGCCAAAGAGAATTGATGGCAGGGCCGCGATGGCGCGCGGGGGTTCCGAATGAAGGGGAAGGGGCTCTGAGACCAGTGAGCCGGTTTGTAAATCCAGACAATGCCATTTTCCTTTATGCAGGATGATGGCGGAGGTGGGATTGGTAGCTAGGCCGGTTGTATCCGTGGCGGGACCGGCACCGATTTCCTTCACCCAAACGAAACCTAGTTCGGATGAATATCTCGTTGCGAGGAGCGAGCCATCGGCGGAAATAGCGAGTAGCAAGAGATCGCCCCCAGGAAGAAACGCAAAGTCCACTATGTGGCGAAACGACGGATCTTCGTCGTCTGACATCCAATCATTGAAATGGTAGGCCTCGCCCTCAATAGTCACGCCCTCGATCAGGTAACCACGAACGTGGTAGTGCCCGGCAGGGGCTTTATTTTCGGCATCGTCCAAACCGTCCCACTTCGTGATGTAGCCATTGAGTCCGACTCGGAAGGCTTCCTCCCCATCCAACGCGTGAAGTGTGCGAACGAGTTTACCGGCTTTGTCAAAAACCCCGAGGGTGATCTGGCCTGAACTGGGAACGGCAAAAGCGATGTCGTCACCTTCGGCACGCGCAGCATGGACAAATGCTAAAAGCGTCAAAAATAAAATGGCGAATCGATTCACAGGTAATGCCTCCAATTCACGTCCGGGAAAATGTTATCACGGTCCTCGCAGGCGGCGAGGAGTCCCTCATCGACGACGCCGGTTGCCAGCGACTCGTAGATGCGGGTGAAGCGGAGAATGTGATCATTCGTTCGCTTGGTGGCGTATTCCACAGCCGTTCCTGTTTTCATGAGAAAAGCCCAGTCGCTGGATTGCGCGAGCAGGAGTTCTCTGGCGAGTTGACGGAGCGTACGTAGAAGGAGGGGATCGCGGGTCGTGGCATGCTTTCTCGCCATCTCCGTCATCCGCCGCGCGGCAGCATGAAGGTGTGGGTAGATCCAAGCGTTGCAATGGTCGAGCCAGACTTCCCAATACCCTTTGTTTCCCCAACTTGATGGCGAGGGGGATACCATCTGCTGAGTGGGGTTTTCCTTCAAGTAATCGCTGGGTGTCGTGAGTCGGAAGGTCGTCTGATCGTAAGCGGCCTTGCGCAGAAAAAGGTCGAGAAATTGGGGGCCCTCATACCACCAGTGACCGAATAGCTCGGCATCGAACGGGCTGACAATGATTGGCTCGACGGGCAACATCGTCCGCAGGTGCTCGATCTGGCGGACCCGATTTTGCATGAAGTCCCACGCATGGTGATCCGCTGCCGCCATCGCCCATCCTCGATTGTAGATTTCCTTTTCGGGTGAGCCGGTGATGCGGTGGTATTTGAAGCCCGTATTTCGCCGAAATCCGGTGCTGGGTAGAATGGTGTGCAGGTAATCTTCGGGGAGATCCATGCCGATATCGCGGTAGAAATCGCGGTAGGCAGGGTCGCCGGGATAGCCCTCCCTTGCGCTCCAGACTTGCTTACTGGATTCCCGATCGCGGCCGAAGACAGCCGGGCCAGCGGGAGTGAAATAGGGAGCGTAAATGGCAAATCGAGGGCGGGGTTCTCCATACATAAGCCCGTGGGCATCGGCAATGAACCAGCGAAGATTGGCTTCTTGGAGGATGCCATCGATGTGGGGCACATAGGCGCATTCGGGCAACCAGATGCCCTCCGGATCGCGCCCGAAACACTCCCGGTGATAGTCCCGCCCGATGAGCACCTGAGCGCGCATGGCCTCGGGAACGATCTCCATGAGTGGCAAAAATCCGTGCGTGGCTGCACAGGTGATGATCTCAATGATCCCGTCTTTTTGTAGCTGGGCAAATGCGCCAACAATGTCACGGTTGATTTCCTTTTGATAAAAATCGAGGGATTCGCGGAAGACGTGTTGATAATGGCGAGCGATTCCGTTCAGGGCGGCGTCATTGGCAGTCCGATCGATCTCCATGAGGGAGAGTTCGTAGCCCCTCTCCAAATAACGCTCGGCGCGTTTTTGCAGGAGCGGATCCCGAAGCATGGCGCAGAGGCTTGGGGTGAGGGTGAAGGTGATCTTGAGTGGAATCTTCTCGGTGACCATCCGGCGAAGCATCTTCAGGAGGGGAATATAACACTCCGTTATGGCCTCGTAGAGCCAATCCTCCTCCAGAAATTCCTCGTGTTCCGGGTGCCGCACCCATGGCAAATGGGCGTGGAGAAGTAGAGCAAGCGAGCCTTGATGCATAGAAGTTCTATCTATACTAATACGCGACCGCGCTCTGACAACAAGTCTTGATAAATCGCAACCTCAATAAAGCCAATCGCCTCGTTCGTAGTTGATGGTTGAGTGGTATCCCGATTATTTTTGGGGGGATGGTGTTATCTTGCGTGAAATAAAAATCACCTACTTCATGAATCAAACTTGGTTTTCATTCAGTCTACCCGACTTTTCCTATGCCTTTCTGAGTGTCTTGCTGGAGGGGGTGCCTTTTATTCTTTTGGGAACATTGATGTCTGGGCTGATCGATCAATTCCTGCCGGCTCGTGTGATGACGCGGTTTCTGCCTCGGAATCCTTTTGCTGGGGTTTGTGTGAGTGCCCTTATGGGCCTTGTCTTTCCGATGTGCGAGTGCGGCATTGTGCCGGTGATCCGCCGCCTGATAGCGAAGGGTCTTCCGGTATCGAATGCCGTGGCCTATATGCTCGCCGCTCCGATCGTGAATCCGATTACGGCGCTCAGCACCTATGCCGCGTTTCGGGGCCAAGGAGCGGTGGAATTCACTGTTCTTCGGCTCGGGCTCGGATTTTTCATTGCCGCCCTTGTCGGCATGGCTGTTTACAATCTCTCCATCGGATCCGTGCTCAAAAAAGAAGTCTTGGAGTCGGTTGCCCTCGGATCCGCGAATTCAGGCGGAGGCAGTGGCGCTCCCCTATTTCGGCGCCTCATCGCCGCGATGGATGCCGGAGTTCGCGATTTTCTGGATGTGATGCTTTATTTCATCTTGGGTGCGGCGGCGGCGTCCGTCTTCGGAACAGCTATCAATCAATCAATCTTTCTGCCGCTCGCGATGCACGATTGGTTGGCGGTGCCGGCCATGATGACGCTGGCTGGCATACTGGCCCTTTGTAGCTCCTCTGATGCTTTTGTTGCAGCGACCTTTGTGTCATTCCCAGCCGTTGCGAAGTTGGCATTTCTGGTATTTGGACCGATGATGGATCTGAAGTTGGTATTCATTTACGCGGCGGTCTTCCGGCGAAGATTTGTATTCAGTCTTGCGGTCGGGCTCTTTGTTTTGATCGGGCTGATTTGTGTGCGGCTTTCTGTGATCGGCCTATGAGTGCTACGACCTCCCGATTCACGGCCTCTGGCATCCTGCTCGTCTGGGGAATCATTCTGGTTTACTTTCAACTTTCTGGCCGGATCGCTTCCTACCTGCACCCAGACTTTCATGGCCCCACCTTCATCGCAGGGATCGTTCTTTTGGTTTTGTCTGGCACCTTGATTTTCACCCTCCGATCTGTCGATCCGTCGGAGGAAGAGGACTGTGGTGCGCGGCATCCCTTTGGCGGGGGGATCTTGGCGCTGGCAGTCCTGCTTATTCCTGTCCTTATGGCGGTTCGAATATCCCAAGGCCAATTCAGCGAGAATGCTGTGATGAATCGGGGGCTTGTGACCGACAGTGCGGACCTTCCGACATTCAGTTCCCCGATCGATCCTGCATTGCCTGGCGAATCGGAAACGCCAGTGGATGGAAGCATGATGGATCCCTCGCTTTATTTGAAAAAAAATGCCGACGGTCAGATTGTTGTTGAGACGGTGGACCTCCTCTACGCGGCGGCTGAAGAGGGGATGCGAGCGGACTTTGAGAACAAGAGCGTAGAGGTGAAGGGGCAGTTTCTTTCAGCGCGCATCGGAAACCCAGGCGGTAACCGCTTCCAATTGATGCGTCTTTTTGTGATGTGTTGTGCAGCGGATGCGCGACCGGTCGCGATCACAGTTCAGGCGAAACCTGGCACCCAATTTCCTGAAATGACATGGGTGAAAGTGATTGGCACGGCGACATTCCCAGTCGAAGGTGGACGTCATCTTACGTTGATCGAGGCCGACTCGGTTTCTGAAACCGAACCGCCCGATGAATCCTTTACTTATTGATGAAAACGAAAAAAAACATGCGCTTTCTCTTCTTTTTTCTCGCCTCCGTTGTTCCATGTTTCGCCGATTTTCAAGGCGCTTGGATTGCCTCTGTTTACAATATCAATTTTCCATCCAAGGAAGGATTGTCCGCGGAGGCGCAGAAGGGTGAGGCTATTCGTCTTCTCGACACGGCGAAGGCGGCGGGGCTCAATGCCGTTCTACTTCAGGTGCGACCAGAGGGGGATGCTCTTTACTCATCGCAGATCGAGCCTTGGAGCCGCTACCTCACTGGCACTCAAGGTCGCTCGCCCGGCTATGATCCGTTAGCTTTTTTTATCGCCGAAGCCCATCGGCGCGGTCTCGAGGTGCATGCGTGG
>CAMDOJ010000150.1 GCA_945903555.1 Chthoniobacter flavus | reverse complement strand
ACAGACCGGCACTACTCGGATGCAGAAGAGGTTTTCCTGAAACGCTGGCGCGACAAACGGCGTACCGGTGCCATTGATGTCGGTGGGCCCAATATCCAAATCACCGACTGCGACATCTACTCGTCGCTCCAAGTCCTTATGCTCAACGGCTCCTCAGGATACATTGCGCGCAATAAATTCTCGGCTGTTCCACGCCACTGGACGGTCTTCGGCCGCCGCACGCAAAAGGTCATCTTTGAAAACAACGACTGCTCGGATGGCGGGGTCAGCCTCAACAGCGTGCATGACATGGTATCCAACGATGGCAAAACCAGAACACAAAGCATGTATTCGCGCGAAATCTACATCGCCCGCAATGCCATGAAGGATAGCTATCGCGGCGATCGCGATGGTGGATTCAACTCTGATTTCCACGCCCCCGTCGGCATCTACACCGGACAAGTCGAAAAATGCGACGGCACCTCCCTTCTCCTGCCCAAAGAAACCGAAGATCCCGAGTTCGCAACCAAGTGGCTCGGTGCCGTGGTTGTCGTTCTGGATGGAAAAGGGGCAGGCCAATACCGTTCGCTCGCTGGTGGATCAGGTAAAACCTTGCTCGTCGACAAAGCGTGGGATGTGCCACTCGATAGCACCTCGTTCATCTCCGTCTGCAAGGCACTCGACCATGTGATCGCGGTGGACAACATTGCACACGATGCCGGTAACACCGTCCTCTTCTGGTGCGGCGGGATTGAGGTCGTTGCCGCAAGAAATAAATCGATTCGCGGCGGTGCCATTCAGCAGATCACCATTTCCTACCAAGGCCAGGTTCTTCCCGGACTCCGCGCCCAGTTTTTCGACAACGAGATTCTTGAAGGAACGACTTGGGGAGCCTCATTCATTTTTCCTCGAGGTTCGAATATCGGCACCCTCACCTACCCTCCACTTTACCACGATAGAAAACTTCAAGCCGACAAGGGCGTTCCCGTCACCGCGCCCGACTACCACGGCCCGATGGCTCTGGATCAGGTTTTTCGCCGCAATACCATCGCGAACAACGGCCGCTTCTTCGTCGGCGGCAATGTGCAGAATGTCCTCTTCGAAGCTGGTCGCGTGAGCGATGCCGACATCGGAATCGAAGTCACCACGCGCGGTGGACGCTGGGCCGACTTCCTCGATGGCGGCCCGACTGACATCCTAGCTCGGAATAACATTTTCAAAAATGTGGCTACGCCTTACTCAGGCGATCGCCTCAACGAAACCATCATACTGCCCGCCGAACCACCGAGGTGGTAACAAACACCATCCTCAGGAAGGGCCCATCCTAGCCAAGACACAATAGCGTTTCCTACCACACAGTCCGCACCAGTCCGCTCGCAGATATGTTTTTATCGCGGGTGAGGAGAGGCAGTTTGTGGTGCAAGGCCGATGCGACAATGATGCGGTCAAAAGAATCGCCCTGTGGTAGGTTCAAATCCACAGCCATTGAGGCAATTTCCGCGGTGATTGTCAAAAGCGGGTAATTCCGTTGAATGACCCGTAAATATTCTACGGCAGACACAGAGAGTTCTAGGCGGCCTTTTTTCGCCAGCATCGCGATTTCCAGTAGCGTGATGTCAGAGAGCACCGCCTCGCCTGCCTTGAGGGTTCTCAGTAAATCAGCAGCAGAAGACCCTAGCCTTGCATCTCCCTCCGCAGCCCAGATGACCGCATGAGTATCCAACAAAGCCCTCAAAACCGAGACTCCCAACTCCGAGCATCGCTCGTTGGTCCGTCAATATCGTCATCCGAGCGCGCAACAAGCCCCTTCAGGCATCCGACCAAACTTGCGGCAGTCGGTGTATCCAAGGTAAGCCGAAAATTCCCTTCTCGAGACTTGATAATGACCTCTTCCCCTGAAAGGACAGCACGCCGGACGCGAGGGAAATCCCGTAGAAGTTCGGTCACAGTAGATTGCATGGAAAAAATATGTCTGATAATTTGTTTGATGTCAAACTATCTCTCGAAAACTGTGGTCTATTTTTATTGGTCAGGCTGCTTTTCCACCTGATGCACCATCCGTCCGGTATCGTCGAAAAAAGTGATACTCAAGGAAGAATCCGGATTGACCGACACCTGCACAAATCCACCCGATGGCTCGGCGTAGAGGAAGGGTTGTTTGACCAACCCATCGGGGTCGGTGGATTTCGGATCACCGGGCTTGATGCCCTTGATGGAGTTTTCATCATTGAGAGCGCCGACAGAGAATTCCTCCACGCCGCTGGGATGAATACTGTGGTATTGCCAGTGGCGATCTCCACAAAGGATAAGGACATTTTTGATGTTCTTCTTTTTCAGCCAATCAAAAAAGGCGTCCGCCTCGGTGCGGTAGCCTGTGAGGTTCGTATGGTTGTCGCTCTTGCTGGCCCGGTCGGGACCGACCATGGGGGTGGGTGAAATGAGGATTTTCCATTTGGAATCGCACGCCACGAGGGCGCTCTCCAGCCACTCGCGCTGGGCGTCACCCCACATCGATTTTCCAGGACCATCGGTGATTTTGTTATCCGTGCGGTAGTCTCGGCCTTCGAGGAACCAGAGTTGCGCATCCTTGCAGATGCGGTGCGTGCGGTAATTCGGGGCCTTTAGGTCTCCAGCAGAATGGATGGGCATTTGCTCGCGGAATACATCACTGCCGGTCGAGGCGCGCGGGAGTTTGTCACCAGTCTGGTCGGCATCATCAAATCGAAAGTCGTGATCGTCCTTGAGCCAGTAGGCAGGCGTGTTGGCAAAAAAATCGACCATGCGCGGAAAGCGGAATTGCTCGTGCCATTTCTTGCGAAGCTCGGGGAGGGTCTCAGCGGGCCGGTCGAGAGGAAAGTCGTAGTAAACGGTATCACCAGCCCCAATGAAAAAATCAGGCTTCAGCTTTTGCATGGCAGCGAAGGAGGGATAGCCGAGGCTTTTGTCCTCTGGGGTTGCGGTGACAGGCCCGCCACCATTGGCGATGCCACTCATGAATGCTTGGTAGTGCATGCAACTGCCCATGACGAAGGAAACACTCTTAGCTGCTGGGTCGAGCGTCTTGAACGATCTCGTCGGAGCACTTCTGCAATCCTCAAAAACCAAACGATAGAAGTAGCGTGTGCAAGATTGCAGATCTGCCAGGCGGGCGCGGAGTATGAAGTCAGATTCAGCCTGCGCCTGCATCCATGGGGTGCGCTGGGATTCGCTGAAGTTTTCGTTTTTGCTCCACTCGAATGCGGCTTTTCCAGGGATTCCGGGGATATCTTCAACCGCATCGAGCGCAGCCCCAGGAACCGCCGTGAGGCGGGACTGAAGAAGGACGCTGTTTGAAGTGACCTCGCCAGCCATCTCGCCTTGGGCGTTGTAGGCCAAAGGAGACGCCGGCACGACGGAGAGCGGCGCAGTGAAACCAACCGGCTTTTCGCCATCACGCTCAAAGAGAATTCGTGCTGGGCGATTCCCCTTGCCGGGAGGAAAAAGATCCTCAATCGGGGCATTTTGAAATTCCGATTTCGTTGCCGCCAATTTTCCATCAATCCTTACCTCGGGCTTGCCAAGCAACCCGCCAAACTTCAACACCCCTCCGTCGCGTTGCATGCTGGAAAATGGCTCGAAGCTTCCCGAAAACAGACTCCATGTTCCTCCATTACGCGTGAGCGGTGTGCCAATAGTGGCGCCAAGCGGAAAAAGCAGGGCGAGAAGAAAAAGAAAACAACAGGTCGAGGGCATTTTTATGGATTGGGCGGGGCAGTTGTTGCCAGAGTGTAGAAGTAAGATTGCGGCCGGTTGATGCTGTAGATCTCGTCCTCAATCGCTTGAATCCGTGCACGCATGGCGTCTTCACTCCCGCTTTCCTTCAAGTAAGTGCGAGCGGTGGTGATGTAGTATCCGGAGTTCGCACCGGGGTCGTTCTTTTTTGCCTGCTTTTCAGCAATGAACGCTTCGAGCTTGGCTTTCACAGCTTCCTTGTCGCTCAGATTCACCCCGCCGAGATGCTTCATCTCGACACGGCGAAGCATTCGGATCGTGCTTCCGAGGGATTGATGCTCTTTGCAAAGACTCGCGATCTTTTGGGCGAGGATGTTCTGCGGGGTGGCGGTATTTGTGGCGAGGTTGACGCCCTTCTCAAGATCGCTCTGGGAGTAGGTGCCGACATCGGCGCTGTTGATTTTGAGCGTGTAGTTACCCACGGCCAGATTGCGAATTTGGAGCACTTGCTGGTTCAGACGGTCCGTGAAGGGAACGAGATCGTAGGCCGCTTTCGCATCCTCGATTAGCGGGTACGGCAAGGCCATTTCCTTGTTGGAAAAAGCCAGTCCGGACGGCGTGGCATCCATATTCGTGGCCTCCGCATTTTTTTGTTCCATCACTTTTTTCAATTTGGCATCGATCGAAAGTCGCCACACATCCTGCGGCGCGTTCGTCTGATCGAGGAACAAATACGCCATCACCATATGCCCCATCGGCCCGGGGTGAATGCGATCCTTCCCGATCAAGGTGAATGCCGGATCCGCTTGCTGGCGCTTCTGGTTGATCTCATTCATCGGATGCCACAAATCGACAACCGGAATGTTGCGGGTTTTTCCCAGCTCCATGATGAAATCG
>CAMDOJ010000149.1 GCA_945903555.1 Chthoniobacter flavus | reverse complement strand
CTTCCCGACTTGCCCTTCCATAGTGCCGCAGTGGAGCCCAAGCTGGCTGTGCAGATCGGACAGGGAATGGGGGGAACTGTGGTCGTGAATCTTCTTGGCGCCGTAGCGGAATAATGGTCGGGCCTTGGCATGGTGGAAAAAATATCTATGTTAGTCGCAATGTCGCTTTCACCGCAGATCACAATGGCCGAGTTACTCCAAGCCTATCCCGGAGCCCAGCGTGCCCTTTTTCGACACTACCATATTGGAGGTTGTGCGAGTTGTGGGTTCCAACCCGAGGAAACTCTGGAGGGAGTTTGTGCTAGGAATGATGGCGTTGATCCCCAAGAGGCCTTGGCCAAAATCCTGGAAGCGCACGAGCAGGACGAGTTGGTTTTCATTTCACCCTCGGATGCCGCCGATGCGCTTAAAAGCAATGTAGCCCGGTTTCTTGACGTGCGAACCCGTGAAGAATTTGAGGCCGTCTCAATCGAAGGGTCGCAACTTTTCAGTCAGGATCTTTTGCAAGAGATCATGGCTCATTGCCCCAAAGACGCGCTGATCGTATTAGTCGACCACACGGGAACTCGAACGCTCGATGCCGCCGCGTATTTTGCGGGACACGGATTTCAAAATGTGAAGGCCCTACGAGGCGGAATCGATGCTTGGAGTTGCGAGGTCGCTCCGAATCTTCCACGCTATACCACGGAATGAATACAGAAGAAAAAATCGACGAGGCCATTCGGAATCCCAAAAATCTCGGGGAAATGGCGGAAGCGGATGCCATCGGAACCGCTGGCAGTAGCGACTGCGGAGACATGCTGAGGATGTGGATTAAGTTCCGCAACGAAGATGGACGCCGCGTGATCGACAAGGCCACGTTCCAATCCTTCGGATGCCAGACCGCCATTGCTGTCGCCAGTATGGCCACGGAACTGATCAAAGGAAAAACGCCTGCCGAAGCGCTCGCGATGTCCAATGAAGATCTTTCCGCACCCCTCGGCGCGCTTCCCCCGATGAAAATCCATTGTGCTCAACTCGTCGAGGGAGCCCTCAAAAATGCACTCACTGGAGAGGTGGTCGCACCCAAGGCAGTGAGCCCAACTTTATCCGACAGCTTCCAGGCTCCGAAATCGGTCAAAATCAAATTCACGTAAAAATCGCGAGATTTGCTTGACGTGGGCAAGTTTTAAGCTACCTATGACACTTCGCGCCCAATCCAAAAATTGTGCCGTTGGTCCTGTGGCTGCCATCTCTGATGTGCAGCCGTAAGCGCACAGGGAAACCCGGTTACTCGATAAAAAACTACAAAAACATGCCAGTACGTCTCGCTCGGTTTGAAATGCCGAAAACTCTCGTCAAAGACGAGGCCACAGCCACAGATCAATTTGCCCAGTTCACAGCCGAGCCATTCGAGGCCGGTTACGGGCACACCATCGGCAACTCGTTGCGTCGCGTTCTCCTGAGTTCGCTCGAGGGTGCCGCTATCACTTCGGTGAAAATCGAGGGTGTTCTCCATGAGTTCAGCACTCTTCCTGGCGTTGTCGAAGACGTGGTCGAGATCATCCTCAATCTCAAAAAAATCAAATTTAACGCCCACGACCATGAGACGCGTATGCTCAAGCTCGCGGTGAACCGTGAAGGCGCTATTACGGCTGGTGACATTCAAGGTAACGCTCAATGCGAGGTTTTGAATCCAGACCAACTCATTTGCACACTCGACAAGAAACTAAAATTCGAAGCCGAATTCGAAGTTCGAGTTGGACGCGGATTTGCTACCGGCGACGAAAACAAGCGCTCGGATCAACCGATCGGTGTTATTGCGATCGACTCCGTATTTTCTCCAGTGACTCGCGTGAAGTATTCCGTGCAAAACACCCGCGTCGGTCAGCGCACAGATTACGACAAGGTCATCTTGGAAGTTTGGACAGACGGTCGTATCACTCCTGATGACGCTTTGCTTCAAGCCTCGGCGATCCTTCGCCACCACCTCGACGTGTTTGTTGGTTTCAATGACGAGCAAGTCGAGTTTGACGAGACTCCACAAGAGGTGAGCCAAGAGAATAACCGCATGAAGAAACTTCTGGCCATGAGCGTGAACGAGATCGAACTCTCCGTTCGTGCCGCCAACTGCCTCAACAATGCGAACATCACCAGTGTTGGTCAACTCGCCCTCAAGAGCGAGGCGGAGATGCTCAAATACCGCAACTTCGGCAAAAAATCCCTCAACGAAATCAAAGATAAACTCCAACAACTCGGTCTCGGTCTCGGGATCAAGTTGGATGCCGCTAATCTCGAAGCTTAGTCGATAACCAAAGAAATAACACGCCATGCGCCACCGTAAGAAAACCGTTAAACTAGGCCGCAGTTCGGCCCATCGTGATGCCTTGCTCGCCAATCAGGTTTGCAGCCTCATCGAGCACAAACGCATCAAGACCACTCTCGCCAAGGCGAAAGCCGTTCGCCCTCTCGCCGAGAAATTGGTGACCTTGGGCAAGCGTGGTGATCTCCACGCCCGCCGTCTTGCCGCTGGCAAGCTTGGGCAGAAGGATGCCGTCAAAACTCTCTTCGCCGAAATCGCCCCACGCGCCGCAACGCGCAAAGGTGGATACACCCGCATCATCAAGCTCGGTCGTCGTATCAGCGACTCCGCTCCTATGGCTTACATTGAGTGGGTTGATAACGACACCGCGACTGCCGAAACAGCAGAGACAGTTTCTACCAAAGCTGAGTAAACTCGCTAAACCGAGAGCTTAGTTTCTAAGGAAGCCCATCAGAAATACACCGATCCGGTAATTGAATGGGTGAATGATTTCTCCCGAGGAAATCCCCTGATGGACCGGGCGGAACCGAAAGGTTCCGCCCGTTTCGCTTCCTTTGAGTATGGGTTATTGAAGTGGTCCACGAATACTTGATTTTTTAAGATTCCGAAAAATGAGTTTCCTCTCCGAAGAATATTCTCGTTACATCGTTCCTAGCTACGGTCGATTTGATTTGGACCTAGAGCGGGGTTCGGGTTGTCGAGTCTGGGCGTCGGATGGGACGGAGTATCTTGATTTTGGTGCAGGCATTGCCGTTTGTTCGTTGGGCCATGCACATCCTGAAGTGACCGCCGCCGTGAGTGCACAGGCGGCGAAGCTCGTGCACACCTCCAACCTCTATCGCACGCAACCGCAGATCGCCTTGGCCAAGCGCTTGGTTGAGATCACGGGACCGGGGAAGATTTTTTTCTGCAATAGCGGGGCCGAAGCCAATGAAGGCCTAATTAAGTTCGCTCGCCGATTCGGTAGCGCGACAGGGAGGCATGGCATTCTCACCTTCGAAAGTTCCTTCCACGGACGAACGATGGCCTGCATTTCGGCGACCGGTCAGGATAAGGTGAAGAAGGGATTTGGTCCTCTTTTGGAGGGTTTTCGCCACTTGCCATTTGGTGATCTCGATGCCGTACGCGCCGCAGTGGATGAAAATACGGTCGCGATCCTTGTCGAGCCGATCCAAGGCGAGGGGGGAATCCATATTGCGAGTGCAGATTTTCTTAAAGGTCTCCGCGCGATTTGTGATGAGCATCGGCTTTTACTCATGTTTGACGAGGTTCAGTGCGGCTTGGGCCGAACAGGCGACTGGTGCGGATGGCACACCATCACACGCGAAGTCGAGCCTGATGGTGTTTCCTGGGCCAAGGGCATTGCAAATGGGTTCCCACTCGGTTCATTTTGGATTTCCAACCGCGCCCTCGACGAGCGTGGTCCGCTCTGCGACTTGCTCGGCGCTGGCAGTCACGGCACGACCTATGGTGGCAATCCTGTAGCCTGTGCCGCGGGAATGAAAGTCCTCGAAATCATCGAGCGCGACGGACTCCTGTCATCCACGCGCGACCTCGGAGCCCATCTTGCCGTGCGCCTGCGGGCGACGGGATCGCCGCTAGTGAAGGAAGTTCGCTCTATCGGGCTCATGGCCGGTGTTCAGCTTTCCGATGCCTTTCCTAAAGGCGAACGCGCGCCTGCGTTGGAGGTGGTCATCCGCGCGATGGCAGCTGGTTTGTTACTCATTCCCTCTGGAGATTCGGTAGTTCGCTTTCTCCCGCCCTTAAACGTCTCCAGCGCGGAAATCGACGAGGCTGTTGACAAGTTCATTGGCGTTCTCAAAGCCCTTTCTCCTAATCACGAAAAATGAAAAATCTTCTTTCCATCGAGTCGCTCACGGCGGCCGAAATCTTTTCGATCGTGGATGCTACAGCGACAATGAAAAGCTCGCGCACGCAACCCGCATCAAAACCTTTGAGCAATCAATGCTGGGGGCTGATTTTTTCCAAATCCTCCACAAGAACCCGTGTTTCTTTTGAAGTCGGTATCCGTGAGTTGGGCGGGGACGCGATTTTTTTGGCAGCGGCGGATATCCAACTCGGTCGTGGGGAACCGATCAAGGATACGGCTCGTGTGATGGGGCGAATGATGCACGGGGCTGTGATCCGCACGTTTGCGCAGAAGGACGTGGAGGATTTTGCGGCCTTCAGTGGCATTCCGACGATCAATGCCCTCACTGACGAGGAGCATCCTTGCCAGATTCTAGCCGATCTTTTCACTATCCGTGAGACTCGTGGAACGCTTGACGGCCTTCGCGTAGC
>CAMDOJ010000148.1 GCA_945903555.1 Chthoniobacter flavus | reverse complement strand
GCAGATGCCATCGCTGTCGGCCTCACCCACTTTCAATCTCCTCCCTCTTCTTTGCAGGGTGGGCATGTTCAACGACTATGAAAATCCTTACTCCCGGCCGAATGGATTATGCCGCAGCACTGGATCTTCAAAACAGCCTTCTGGAAGATCTCCTCGCTGGTCGCGGGGAGGAGACCCTCATCCTTCTTGAGCATGATCCCGTTTACACCATCGGCCGAACTCGCGATCAAACCAGTCTCGGCATCGCAATGCCTCACCCTGTTTTTGAAACCAACCGCGGCGGACAGGCGACCTACCATGGCCCCGGCCAACTCACAGGCTATCCGATTCTTGATCTCAATCGACGAGGGAAGGATCTCCACCTCTACCTTCGCTTTTTAGAGAGCTTCCTTATTGAACTCTCCGCGACCTATGGAATCCAAGCCCAGCGCCGCGAAGGTCTCACGGGCGTCTGGGTCGGCGAGCGCAAGCTTGCCTCCCTCGGCGTGGGAATCAAAAAATGGATTTCGATGCACGGGTTTGCCATCAACGTCACACGCGAATCTCTCGAACCCTTCAAACACATTACACCCTGCGGACTCACTGGTGTCGAAATCACCTGCTTTGAGCGCGAGGTCGGCATCGAAATTGAAATGCCAGACTGCATCCATCGTGCGGCGCGTTTATTTGAAACAGGGCTGGGGACAATGGTCTAAACACAGACCCTATAAAAGATGTAGGCCGCCGCAACGAATGTTGCAACGGCCTACTGTTCCCCCCAGAACAATTTCAGATTCTCACGAACTCTCAAACACCGCAAGAGTTTTTTTAATTATTTTTTCAGTCGCTCAATTCCACGTTCCAATAGGCGATATCGAGGAAGTGTTTCCAGCTCTCGTGCGGTTGGGTCGAAAAAGAAATATTAACGAACGGTCGCCATTTCGGACGCTTCGGCTTGCGGGCCAACTGCATTCCCGCCTCGTGATGGAGACGATTCCCCTTGCGCGTATTGCAGGGAATGCAAGAACACACGATATTTTCCCAAGTCGTCTGGCCGCCTCGATCTCTTGGAAAAACGTGATCCAGGTTCAGTTCCTCGCGAGGCTTCACGCGATTGCAATATTGGCAGGTGTTTTTGTCGCGCTCGAAAACATTGTGTCGAGTGAACTTCACCTCCTTTTTTGGAAGGCGCTCAAAAAGCAGGAGCACAATAATCCGAGGCACGCGAATTTGCATCGAGATCGTCTGAGCCATTTTCTCTTCCGGATTACTGCGAGAAAAATCCCTCCAACTTGCAAAGTCGTGTGTGATGAAGCCCTGCCCAGGCTCTGCGGCGACCACTTGAGCGTGACCCTGATATAAGAGAGTGAATGCACGACGGGCACTGCAAGTGTTCACCGCTTGCCAAAGACGATTGAGAACTAAAACGGGTGTATCGAGAAGATATTGCATATGGAATAACGCCCCGGGACAAGACTCTCGCCGCATCTAGCGGCAAGCCTTCCCGCAGACTCGTGGAAACTAGATACAGAAGCGTCGCCGTGTCAAATATTTCAAAGCACTTATAACGACAGGATTTTTTCTTCGTAAAAAAATATTGAGAATGTGTTGACGTATCCAAATCTCCCACTAACCTCTGCCCTCCATCTTATGTCTAGAAAGTGCAGCATCACAGGGGCCAAGCCCGTTCGCGGTTCAAAAATCCATCGTCGCGGTCTCGCCAAGAAAAAAGGCGGAATCGGTATGCACGTCACTGCTGTGACGCCGCGTTACTTCCAGCCCAACCTCAAAACCAAGCGTGTCTGGGTGCCGGAATTAAAAAAATTCGTCACAGTGAAAGCCACTGCAAGAGCGTTCAAAACGCTTTCGAAAAATGGGGCTTACAAGACCCTTGCCGCGGCAGGTCTCGTAAAATAAACCCTTTTCGCTTGTGTCTGCCCAACCCCCATTTCGGTGGGTTGGATAAATATTTGTGCCAAGCATGAACTCGGATGACATTTCCGCGGGTTTTGTGCTAACTTCGCCTATGCCTTTGCTCGAGGTTCAAAATCTTTGCACATGGTTCCCCGTACAAGGCGGCGTATTCCGACGCAAGGTGGGTGACATCCGTGCCGTGGATGATGTTTCGTTTTCCATCCAAGCAGGCCAGACTGTCGGCCTCGTGGGTGAGAGTGGAAGCGGGAAGACGACCGTCGGTCGCACGATACTCAAACTCATTCCTCCAACCTCCGGAAGCGTGATGTTTAACGGGCGAGAGGTTCTTCGTCTTTCCGAGCGGGAGTTCCGCCCCCTGCGGCGCGAGATGCAGATGATCTTTCAGGACCCCTTTGGCTCCCTCAACCCCAGATTCACCATCGCTGAAATTGTCGGCGAAGCTTTGGAAATCCATTTTCCCGAAATGACCCCCCACGATCGCTCCGACCGCATCGCGGAACTCCTCCGACTCGTCGGCCTTCAACCCGAAATGATGCGGCGCTATCCACACGAGTTCAGTGGCGGTCAACGTCAGCGCATCGGCATCGCACGAGCCCTTGCGGTGGAACCCCGCTTCATCGTCTGCGACGAACCTGTCAGCGCGCTGGACGTGAGCGTGCAAGCTCAGATTGTGAATTTATTGCAGGATCTTCAGGAGCAATTCGGGATCGCCTATCTCTTCATTGCCCATGATCTCGCCGTGGTCGAGCATATCAGCGACCATGTGCTCGTCATGCACCGAGGGAAGATTGTCGAGTCTGCAAGCGCCGAAGCCATCTACCACGACCCCCAGAACGCCTACACTAAGACCCTTCTGGCAGCCGTGCCCTCGCTCGTCTGATGCATCCCATCCTTCGTATTTTCCTTCGCATCAATTGGGTCCTTTTCGGCTTGATGATCGCGCTTCTGATCTATGGCGTCTATGCCATTCACAGCGCAACTTGGATGAGGGATCAGCATTTTGCAAAATCCCAGATAACTTGGATCCTCGTCTGCTTGCCTTTGTTTTTCGTCGTTTCTCTAGTGGATTACCGATGGGTGCGCATTGGAGCCATTCCCCTCTATGTCCTCAGTATTGTGACACTGATCGCAACGATGTTTCTCGGCGAGAAACGCTATGGCGCGCGCAGTTGGCTCAACCTCGGCGCGGCCAGCTTCCAACCATCCCAGTTGGCCATGATCGCCGGCATCATGACTATCGCCTTGTTTCTTTCGAGGACCAGAGCCATGCCCCCTTTCCTTCGCATTCTCTGCTGCGGAGCGATTGTGGGGGCGCCTTGGTTGATGATTTTGATCCAACCCGATCTCGGTTCCTGCATCGTGTGGGTCCCAGTCATTTTGGGAATGATGTTTGTCGGCCACATTCCGAAAAGATGGTTGATTTTGATGCTCGTGATTGCCTTTGCGCTGGTGCCGCTTGTGGTTCATTTCGGCCTCAAGCCATATCAATACTCACGCATCACGACATTTTTGAATCCGGGTGCCGACCCACAGGGCGACGGTTGGAACATCACGCAGTCCCTCATCGCTATTGGCTCAGGAGGATTTACCGGCAAGGGATACAAAGCTCCGAATACGCAAAATGCCCTCGGCTTTCTGCCGTCAACGATCGTTCACAACGATTTCATTTTTTCCGTCATGGGAGAGCAGCACGGATTCCTAGGCGGGATTATTCTCATAGCTGCCCTCACCCTTCTTTTTATCATTATGCTGGGCATCGCACTCGAGGCAGAGGATGACCTTGGGCGATTGCTCGCGACCGGCATCACACTCCTTCTTTTTACCCACACATTTATGAATCTGGGCATGACGATTTCGCTCACCCCCATCACCGGACTCCCTCTCCCCTTGGTGAGTTACGGAGGTTCCTTTATCATGATCACTCTGCTCAGCTTTGGGCTTCTGCAGAGCATTTGGATCTATCGCCGTTCGCCGCGCTAGAGCGTCTCCCTCCTTAACCCAAGATTAGATTGCCGTTGATTGCCAAAATTTGCTAACAATCAAAACATCATCACATGAAAAAAATTATTGTTACCGGCGGCGCAGGCTACATCGGCAGCATTTGTGTCGAGCAAATGATCAACCAAGGGTTTGAGGTTTCGGTCTTTGATAATCTCACCGAAGGCCACGCCAAGGCGGTCGACCCCCGCGCGGATTTATACCAAGGCGATCTCGCTGACCGCTCGGTCTTGAGGCACGTTTTTGAAGAGGTCAAGCCCGATGCCGTGATGCATTTTGCCGCCAATGCGTTGGTCGGCGAATCCATGACCAATCCCTCCAAGTATTTCCGCAATAATGTGAGCTCGGGTATTAACCTCTTGGACATGATTGTTGAATTCGGGGTTAAAAAATTCGTCTTTTCTTCAACATGCGCGACCTTTGGCATTCCCGACCGCATGCCCTTGGACGAGTCGCTCCCCCAAAAGCCGATCAATCCGTACGGTGAGTCCAAACTCATGTTTGAAACTATTCTTCGATGGTATCACGAGATCCACAAAATCTCCTTCACCGCCCTCCGCTATTTCAACGCAGCTGGAGCGTCCAAGGCATTCGGAGAGGATCACCGCATTGAAACCCATCTCATCCCAAACATCCTCAAGGTCGCACTCGGTCAACGTGAATCCGTGGATATTTTTGGAACCGATTACCCCAC
>CAMDOJ010000147.1 GCA_945903555.1 Chthoniobacter flavus | reverse complement strand
GGGGCAGCATCCGTTATGGCAGGAGTGTATTTATCAAATATCTCGAAAAACAAATCTGGATCCCCTCCCCGCCACGAGTAGATCGCCTGCTTGGTGTCACCCACATAGAAAAAGCTGCGGTTTTGCTCGGGAGTCATCAGAATTTCTTCAATGAAGGTTTCCAAGACAGCCCACTGCGGGCGGCTCGTGTCTTGAAATTCATCAAGCAGCCAGTGGTCGAAAGTCTGGTCCATACGATAGCCGGCCGTTGTTCGCCACGCCTCGCCATGCCCATTTTTAGCCTTTGC
Source organism: Chthoniobacter flavus (assembly GCA_945903555.1). GTDB lineage: Bacteria > Verrucomicrobiota > Verrucomicrobiia > Chthoniobacterales > Terrimicrobiaceae > UBA967. The sequence continues at coordinate 4,368 of CAMDOJ010000147.1, read as the reverse complement.
TTTCTGGGCTAGTGAATCAGTGATGTCGCCGAAAGTGACCAATCCTGCTGAACGAACATTCGAGGCATAGGACTCTTCGAACTTCTGCATAATCGCATGGAGCGAGCGACTGCGCTGAAGGAGGGATTCGAATTCAGGCTTGGCCAAAGCGTTGCGAAGTTCATCTCTCAGTGGGCGAATAGTCGGACTCAAGTAGACACGCGAAGCTTGGCCGTTTCCCGTGGGGATATAGGTCGCATCCGGAGTCTGTCGTTCATTAGATAATTTAAGGAAAAACTTCTTCAATTCCGGTGAGAAGGTTTTAGAAGGGCGATGATGCTCGGCGAGGAGAAGCCCCGTTTCCCAACTCTGAAATGCAGCGTCCGACAATTCGGGATGCTCGTGCTGAATAGCTACCCAGAGTTGTTGAGCTAATGGACCTACGGGCCCAGCCTTCAATATCGCACAACCTGCTTGTCCCCATATCTGATGAGCATCTCCCCAAGTGCTGGTCTCTGGAGTTGCTAGGAATTTGGCATGAAGTGTTTTTGTTAATTTCAGGAGTTTTTGGAAGACATCGCGCTCCCCGTGAGATCGGTTGATTCGGCGGAGGAGGTCGATGAAATCGATGAGTGAGGCTGCGGACTCCGTTGCAAAAAGGGTGGACAGGGTTCGTTCACGCGCAGCTTGGATTTCGGCTTCACCCGCCATAGCGAAGTCTTCAGCAAGGCCAGATTCGAGTGGGAAGGCACGGGCGATACGGGCGAATAGACTGTCGATCGTTCCCATGCCAAGGGAACCGAGTTGACATGCGAGTTGAGCCAGCATGGCGCGACACTTCAACGAGTCTAGGGCCGCAAGTCCGTCCCTGCTCTGAAGCTCCGTGAGTTTATCGGGATCTAGTGCCGCCTCAGCGAGGCGTTCGAAGACGGCGGAGAGGAATTCTCCGGCAGATTTGCGCGTGAATGTGAGAGCGGCGATTTTGCGAGGCTCCACACCTTGGGCAAGGAGTTGGATCATGCGCGTGGTGAGAGCGTGAGTTTTTCCGCTACCGGCATTGGAAATGAGTCGTTGGTTGATCATAGGGAGCCTTTCAAAAATGTGATGGTTTCTTCTTCAATGCAGTCATCGGGCTTTCCATTCAGAAAGAGCGACTCAAAGGGGTCGTCCCACGAAGTTTTTAAAGGCTGAGGTGGCCAGAAGTTGCCTTTTTGAACGCGCTCGGCAATCGTCTTTGCGCAAGCCATCGCGGAGTCCATGACGTCGCTATCCAGTTCGATGAATTCGTTTACGGCCGTCGCTTCGGGATCGGCAGAAAGAACGAAGTAGCCCGTCTGAACCGGCACCTCTCCCATCTCGGGGGCGTGCCAATGGCGGAGCATTTTCACATAAAGTGGAAGCTGGAGATCATTCCAGCGCTTCGGTTTTGGCCCTTTGGGGGAGTTGTAGATGAACGCCGCCTCGGGCAACCACTCAGCCGATAGACACGTACCGAAGTGTTTTTTCTCTGGCGAATCAGCTTGAGCATAGGTTTTGTAATCCAACACTCGCCAAGCTCCACTTATCACATTGTGCTCGATGCGGTCGATTTTACCCGAGAGTTTGAGGGGTCCTATATCAAGCGTATTTTCCCCCGTCCACTCCAGCTTTCGCTCGACAGAAACGATCCGCCAGCCAGCGTCATATTGCTCGGCTTGGACTCGTGCAAATCCCCTTAGCCTCACCTTGGCGGCTTCAACCTGAACGCGCACAGCAGGCGATGGCGAAGGACCGAATAGTCGGTGCACCGAAGTGTCGAGGTGACCAAGAACCAAGCGCTCGATCACAGCGGGATTGGACTCATCACGGTTTGCATTTCCAAATTTCTCGAGCGCTTCATGCACAAGAATCCCGAAGCGTTTCGCATCCATCTCCCGTGCATCCGAGGAAAATGTGTCGAGCCAGAGAACTTTCTTAAGGTAAAAACGAAAAGGACACGCGAGATATTCCGAAAAATCCGTCGGACTCATTTTGCTGACTTCCTTGCGCTTATCCTCAGTCAGATTCCACTTCCATTTATTGTGACGTGAGGCACGATTTCCGGTGCTCGGCAATTTAGCAAAAAGGTCTAACACCCGCTTTGGCAAAGCATCCTCGCCACATCGCAGAAAGAGTCTGGATGGCAAAGACGGGCTGCCCTCTGAATCAAAACGACTGAAGGAAGCGCGAAAATCCTCTGCCGGGCGAGCGATCAAGAGGCATTGGAAAAGATAGGCATCGCGAGCAAAGCGGGATGCGTTGTCAGCAAGCCCAAGGTGGTGGCGCTTGGAATCAGGAAGAAAGGGGTGTCCATTCACTGTGGACGGCACAGAACCTTCCACACATCCGCATACAGCAAGACGCCGTGCCTCGACCCACGGTGCTTCAAGCCAACCTGACAACTCGACATCTCCCAGATTCGAAGACTCAAAAATCGGCTCGGATTTTAATGCACGAGAAAAGGCGTTATCTATATCTAGCTCGCCATCGCAGTAGAGAGGTGACTCGGCAATACTCTCGTAGAGTCCTACCACTTCGCGTGCCGTTTCGATGCCCTCACCACCTTGTTTCCAAGCCTTCGCGAGAAGCTCAGGAGCGGTCAGTACGCATAACGATTTGACCGCTTCAACAAATGCCGGCAACTGCTTGCGACGTTTGGATTTTTCTTTATCCACATCAAACTCCACATCCGCGAACGCCTCCGCTTGAGAGAGATCGGAAAGAACCGCCTCAGCGATGAGATAATCGCACACCGCGAGGGCATCGTCCGGTTTGAGGCCCGAATCAGCGCGCAAAACATGGCTAAACTTTGGCAACTCCAGTAACCGCCGCAGAACTCGCAAGTCACCACTTGTTCGGAATCTCACCCACTCGAGTGCCATGATTCCAGCTTCGGAAAGATCCATCCGACCTCCATCGGGAAGAAACGCGTTGCCGCGACGGGACTCCACCTCGCTGCGAAAAGGACTTCCGAGTTCGGGATCGGCTAGCACGATCGCGTAATCGCCTAGAACATTTGACAACATAGCAAAGTCCAACGCCTGCCTCGCTTCGTCGTAAGGTGAAGGTGAAACGGAAAGCTGGCAGGAGTCTAATTCCAACCGGCAACCAGCCCATTCTTTAGGATCCGGCCGCCCCCAAGCATCAAATCCCCCACCCACCTCGCCAGGCAACCAGGTAAGCACCTCCACCTTGATGCCCTGTGAAGTGAGTGCCTCAGCGTATCGCTGTGCAAGCAAAGCCAGATCGGGTATGCAGGCGATGACCAAACGCTGCCATGTTGCTACGCGGGAGGGATTCGCCAGTTCCGTGAAACGAGCTTCATTCGGATCAGTGAGTTCGCCATCTTTGAGAGCTGCGAGGTAGCATTGGTAGAGGCTCCCTAAGACCCTCCAGCGGTCTGCATCCTCACCGCAGACATCGGCTACAATCTTGTCCGAAGGTCTCAACGCAGCCTCAGCCAACAGGTCACAAAGATCACACAGAATGCCCCCGCTTTTTAGACGAGACGCATCGGAATCCAACTTCGCTTCGGAGAAAAGAGGTTCTAGAAAAGCTCCATCTACCTTCTTCAACGCGAGCGCCCAAGCTCCTTCACGCTCAAACCGCTGAGCGATCCGTACCCCATCTGGTAATAATGCCCTCATCGGTTGAGTGAAACGCGGTGACAGCACTCCCCTATCCGCCAAGCATCGGCGAATCCGGCGACCAGCACCTGCCGTAGGTATCCAGACTTCGACATGGCTTAAATCTTGGCCATCCTTGAGTAAAAACTCCGCCACCTGTGCCGCTAGTGTGTTTGCTTTATTTTTTAAAAATGTCATATTCATGTTTTGATGTCGTCTATCTTCATTTGAGATCTATTAAGTCGATCTCGGGTGTGATTTCATTATACCAAACCGCAGTCGCATTAGGTGCGACAGGGTGTGATTTTTTTGGGATTATTGTAGAATTTTGGTATTTCAATTTTTCGACTAAAAGCATCCCGACATCCTCGGACGTCGGGTAGTTTGTAAGAAATAAGGCGGAGGAACAGGATGAATTTGTGACTCTTTGGCAACGCAAAATCCTCGCATTTCTCCACGACCCTCCCGAAAAGCCTTACGACTACAGTCCTGAGCATGAAAGGAAAGCGGCAGCCTACCTTCAGACCCTTGGATTGTCTGCAGAATGGAAGGATAAGCAAGCCGACTGGAGCGCTGCTGCAGCTGATCGTTTCATAGCACCAAAAGGACGACAGGGCACTAGCCTCGGCGGCGGAGTTCAATTTCACCACCCGCTCGCAGGGAAGGAATGTAGGCTCAGTGCGAAAGATTTTCCAATCCAAGCAGACGCTGAAAAAATTATCTCCGACTCGATTCCGTCATTCCA
>CAMDOJ010000146.1 GCA_945903555.1 Chthoniobacter flavus | reverse complement strand
CATCGATCAAGGAGTTTTGGGGGGTGACTGGTCGGCAGAAATCAATGATGCGTTCTGAAAGCGCGGCGAAGGCGTTGCTCTCGGCGGTTGATGAGTCCTGCTTGCGCGCGCGCTGTACGGCGAAGAGGAAAGCTTGCTCGTGCATGCGTCGCAGGGCGTCGCTTGAGTCAGTCGTGGGTAACGGAAGATCGTGCGATCCTGCAGCGTAAATCGTAGCCGCATTTTCGAGATCCACTCGGAAAAAGGGATTGCTGGAACGGTGTTCCCAAAAGCGCTGAGAGGCTTTAGCGGAGAGTTCGCGGCGCTGCGCGAGAAGTCTCGCCAGATTCACTTGTTCGCCGATTTCTCTCCCGCTGAATCGGGGGCCTGCGAGCCAAGCCTCTGCGGTTCCGAGATGGTCGGTTGGATTCAAAAGCCAATCGATCCATGACGATGTCAGGTTTTCTACAGAAGCAAAAATCGGAGCTTCTTGGATGTCCGTGTCTGGGGCGATGCCGGCTTGTGCTAAAGAAAGGCCTCGCTTTTCAAACCACTCAAGTGCGGGACGGCCCATCCAAAGCGCTTTTTCGATCGGGCCGGAAAAGGGATCATCAAAACCGTAGTTGCGAATCACGAAGGCGCTTTCACCGACAGGCACGCAGTCGATGCAATCACCAAGAGCGAGTGAAAATGTCCAGTTCCCTGCTGGCAGACCGGTGAGAGCGTTCTCTCCGGAGGGAAGAAATTCATCTGGGAGGGCGCAATTCTCTATCCACAACATTCGGTGATCGGGCGAGCGCTTTTTGAAAGCGAAGCTTGAGTTGAGCACATACATGTCGGGATGCGGCTTGCGCAAAAAATCATCCTGCTCGATGCGTCCGGTGGATCGATTTTGCAACCCCGATAGGGATTCGATCATCTGTCGGGTGGTCCCAAAATGGTAAAACTCCGCTCCGGCCATCGGAACGATTGACACAGTCAGAGCGTTGATCTCGGAGTCACTTTCGACGGGATTTTTTCCAAGTGAGGGACCGAATTGGGCATACAATTCGTAGTTGGTTGCTCGATCGCCAGCGAATCCCTTGCCTTGCCAACCGCAACGTTTCATCAGCAGACTCGCGGCCTTGGCGCTCAGGAGCCAGAGCCCCGTATCGACAAAATAGGAGTAGTCGGCGGCCAGTTCGCGGATTTTTTCCGGCGTTGGTTTTTGAAGAAAAAAGGTGACTTCGCCCTGCGATGCGCGGGGAGAAAAAAAGACCCCGAAATGTGATGCCACTTCTGGACTGACCATCATTCCAAAGCCGACCACATCGGCTTGAGGGATGCTTGGCATTTCCTCTGGAAATTTCAAATAAACGTCACCGCTCGCGATGAGAATTTTGGCGGAGTTGGGTGCCTGAGCGAGGATGCGGGCGTAGTCATCGGCCTGCAGATCGAGAAGGGTTTGATCCAACCGCTGACCATGCGACCAACGCATCACGGGCACGGGCATGAGCGCCTTGCCAGTGGCGGCGTAGCTGGGAAGGCGGCGGCTCTGTCCGCCTGCTAATAGGACCAACCGTTTCTTTGCTTCCAACCACTCGTCAAAAGTTCCCCCATCGGCTGTGTATGCATCGGAGAGAAGCTGAGCAATGCCGCCGCCTGAGCCTAGCTTTCCTCCTGGTGGGTCGCAGGTCGCGAACCATGGGCGTGCATCGGGAAAAAGAGTTGAGAAATCCCTCGCCATCGCCGGCGGAAGAGACAGGAGATATTGGAATGCCTCGGACACGCGGGTTGGGTTCGAATCCTACGCTGGCGTTGGTCCTTGGCGTTTGCGCAAAGTGATGCGTTTCACGCGCGAGTCATCCTGTGGGCTCCAGGTCATGACTTCGGGGTCGTCCTTAAAGGCGTTGTGTACGATCCTTCTGTCGTAGGAATTGAGGGGATCCGTCTGGATGGGACGACCGGTGACACGGACGGCTTTTGAGAGTTGTTGGACAGTGGCTACGAGGGCGTCGTCGCGCATGGCGCGGAAGTGCTCGACATCCACAAAAACCCTCGGTGCAGGAGGAGTCTGGGCCAGAAGGATGCGGTTGACGAGATACTGGAGATCGTCCAGCACTTCCTCGCGGCGACCTATGAGGCGATCCGACTCGTGCGTCAAAATCTGCAGCACCTGCTGACCATCCCGTTCCTCTTCTTGAATGGTGACGGCGAATCCTAGGTAGCCAAGAAGGGTGTCGAGGATTTCAGCAGGACTTTGGTTCATGGTGTAGGCGGTTTCTTAGATTTTTTCTTGGCCAGCTGCGCCTCGCGTTTGGCAATGATGCTTTTCTTTTCCAAGGTCGGCAGGGGTTGGTTTCGTGTGAAATACAGCTGCACAATAGAGAAAAGATTCTGCGTTGTCCAATAAAGCGCGAGTCCGCTGGCGTAGTTGTAGCAGAACACCAGAAAGATGATCGGCATGAAATAAAATATGCGCTGTTGCATGGCGTCGCCTGTTTTGGGCGTGATGACCATTTGCCAGACCATGGTTCCCGCCATAAGGAGGGGAAGAATATTGATCGGGAAGCCGAGCAGGTTTGTGATCGTATCGGGTTGAGAAAGATCCACGACCCAGAAGAACGAGCTGTTCCTGAGCTCGATAGCTGTGCCGAGCATCGCATAAAAGCCGAAAAAAATCGGAATTTGGATGAGCATAGGAAGGCACCCGCTGAACGGATTGACGCCATATTCCTTATAGAGCTTCATCGTCTCCTCGTTCAATTTCTGCGGGTTGTCCTTATGTTTTTCCCGCATTTCGGTCATCTTCGGGGAGAGTGACGCCATTTTCCGCATCTCTTTGGTGGCCTTATTTTGAACCGGCCAGAGGGCAGATTTGATTAGGATCGTGAGGACGATGATCGAAGCGGCGTAGTTGCCAAGAAGCCCGTGCAGACCATTCATGGACCAAAGCAGGAACTCGCTGACGAATCCGAACATCCCGAAATTCATCACTTTGTCCTGCGTTGCTCCGAGCTTGCGGAGAAGCGGGAGTTCCTTGGGTCCGGCGTAAATCTCAAAGGAGCGGGTGACGACCTCACCTGCAGCCAATGTGAAGCCTTTGGACTTGAGGCCGCCCTGAATTCCAAAATTCGGCGTGTCATTTAATTTGGGGGCGTCGAACCGCATTGACCACACCGACTGAGTCTGTGTGGCATCTTTGGGGGTGATGATCGTGCAAAAATACTGGCTCGTTACGGCGACCCACTCGATGTCAGGTTTCGTCTCCTCGTAAAGCGGACGCGGGCCATGGATTGAGATGCCAATGATCGGCACCGAACTCGAGGAGAACCAGTTCACATCGATATTCGTCATGCTCCCGCCATGTGCCCAGTTCAAACAGGTATACATAGGAAGGTCATTCACGTGAAGCGGAGCGGCTCCGCCGGTGCCGATAAAAAATTCGGGAACTTGAAGCGGTGCGGTGCTGGGATTTTTAAAGGTGATGTCTAAGGTGATAGCGTAAGGCTTTTCCTTGTTCTCGCCCATGGGGACAGTGAAACGCTTGGCGATCTCGAGACCGCTGGGTTGTTTGCTGGAGAAGACGGCCTCGCCTTTGGCAGGGTCGGTGGTCATCTCAAATCCACCTAGAACCTCACCCGGGCTAAATCCAAGTCCACCAATCGGCATCGAGCGGCTGCGATTTAAGGAGACAGGTGATGCATTTTCGCCTTTGTGCATGCTGAGGGCGACTTCCTCGATGCCGCCGGTGCCGTTGTTGAAAATAAATTTCGCATTGGCATTTGAGAGGGATTCCGAACGTGCCGAAAGGAAAGTTTCGGTCGGCGGGGTGAGCACGGGAGTGGAATCCACAGCTGGCGTCGCCACGGGAGTGGGTGCAGCCGCTGTCGCGGTGGTCGCTTTTGCCAGTTGAGGTTTGTAGTATTTGCTCACATACCATTGCCAGGCGAAGAGGCCGGCAACAGAGAGAGCGATGGCGATCCAAGATTTACGGTCCATTAATTTATTCTAAGTGAGAGGCTTGAAGGCGGGCGGGACGGGGTCGTAACCACATCCTCCCCAGGGGTGACACCGCAAAATGCGGCGTATCCCGAGGAAAACTCCCTGCATCGTGCTGTGTGTATGCAGGGCCTCGAGGAAATAGTGTGAACAGGAGGGACTGTATCGGCAACCGCAACCGGGCCCGCAAATCACCTGTAATAAAGGCGAGAGAGCGAGTTGGTAGAATCGGATCACAGATATAAGCAGAAATTTCATTCGGCAGACGGTAAAATAGAAAGACGGCGGGCAAGAAGCAACCACTCGGTCTTTAATTCTTCAAAGGTGGCTGTGGCTGCAGCGGACTTGGCGACAATCACTACACTGGCTCCTGGTGACATCGATTCACGACAAACTCTGATAATCTCCCTGAGGCGGCGGCGAACTTTACTTCGAATCACCGCACCTCCCACACGGCGAGAGGTAATAATGCCAATGCGAGCTATAAAAGCGTCGTCAGAGCGAAGAATCCCAACACGCAGGAGGCGAGTTTGAGATGCTTTTCCCTGGTCCCGAACGCGCGTGAAATCTCCGCTGTTGCGAAGTCGAGCGGATTTGGGAAAACGCAGGCGGCCGTTATTAGGCCTGGGTGTGTCTGGCGAAGTGGACTTCGACACCTTTTGGAAGGAGGCGTTTGCGGCCCTGCTGGCGGCGGCGGCTCAGGATGGCCCTGCCTGCCTTGGTCTTCATGCGGGCGC
>CAMDOJ010000145.1 GCA_945903555.1 Chthoniobacter flavus | reverse complement strand
CGAGGTGCCTACAGTCCCGCTTGCCGTCGTGGCGCTGTTGATCACTGGCGCTTGAACTGCAGCGGCAATCGTAATCGTCAGCGTTTCCGTATCGCTTCCCCCAACGTTTGTGGCCGTCAAAGTCACCGTGGTGTTTCCGGCTGTCGTCGGAGATCCGCTAATGACTCCAGTGGTTGCATTCACACTCAACCCTGCCGGCAGCGGCGTTGCATTATAACTCGTCGGCGTGTTTGTTCCTGTAATTGAGTAGCTGAACGAGGTGCCTACAGTCCCGCTTGCCGTCGTGGCGCTGTTGATCACTGGCGCTTGAACTGCAGCGGCAATCGTAATTGTCAGCGTTTCCGTATCGCTTCCCCCAACGTTTGTGGCCGTCAAAGTCACCGTGGTGTTTCCCGCCGTCGTCGGAGTTCCGCTAATGACGCCAGTGGTTGCATTCACACTCAACCCAACCGGAAGCGGCGTCGCATTGTAACTCGTCGGCGTGTTTGTTCCTGTAATTGAATAGCTAAACGAGGTGCCTATAGTCCCGCTTGCTGTTGTGGCGCTGTTGATCACTGGCGCTAGAACTGGATTTGAAATCAAGCTATATGCTGTAAAATAAATTGTTCCATCAATGGTGAGAGTAATGGTTCCCAAGAAATCGGCACGTGCTCCATTGGAAGCGGGATAATCGGTTTTCGAGTACGTCGCCGTCTTATTATTTGAAAGATGCCATGTCGAATTCGACGAGGCATTCGTTCCTGTAGTCTTAGTAACACGATAGAGGTCCAACGAAGTCACGACATTCAACACATCTCCAAAAGTCACGGTAGAGTTACCAATACTGTTTTGGATACCTCCGGAAATCGCGCCATAAGCCGTGGATGGATTTCCGTTAGAAAAGGGGTTGTATCCATCAATCAACGTGTCCGAGAGTGCGGCAACACCGGGCTGGGTCATTCCCGCAATGTTGTTAGATCCCGCGATATTGCCAGCGACCGCCGTTTGGGCCGGATCATAGAGAGGCGAGGCCGAACTGGCCTCCCCGACCGTTCCAAGACTTGTTCTCGCTTTAGTCACATACACCGTGCGGGCGTAGTCCCCATTGGTGATTGCCGTGCTCAAATTTGAAGTCCCACCATTCTGACCGACGGCTCCCGCATAAATCGTGGACGCTTGATTGGTCCAATCGCTTCCGAATGTCGCATTCAGCGTTGTATTGATATTTCCCACGTTGGTCACCGATCCCGCCGCCGCATCACGGAATACATTCACCGCACTACCGAGACTGTAATATGCCACCTTGTCATTTCCTACTGCTCCAGCAGGATTTTGAAGGAAAAGCAGAAGGTCGTTGGCGGTGTAGGCATCGTCTTCAGCTGCGATGACTGAATTTGTAATTACGGACGAAACCGCAATTAACGCGGTGCATCCGAGCTTGGATAGGAATGATTTCATTTCTTGTTTTTTTGTGTTTTTTAAAATTTGAATCGCCCAACTCGGCCGAGACGAAAAATGGGTTTGCGTTTAAGTAACGATGGTCCGGTTGGTGACCAACAAAAGTTTTGTTACAATTCCGTAACAATGCGCTCAGTGATAATTTTACGCCCCGCTGAGGCCCATGGAATCGAGATGTGCGACACTCAAGCCCATTCGCAAAATTCCTGTATTGTGTCAGTGGTCATGCCTGTTTTCAACGAATGCGGCACGCTGGAAACTGTGTTGCACGCGGTTTTTGAATCAGCCTTGCGTGGCTTAAGTGGTCACGGCGGACGACCATTCGACAGACTGCTCTTTTGAACTTCTGGAAGACCTCGCCAAGCAGGAAGCAAGCATCAAGTTTCTGCGCCACAAGCGCAATCAAGGAAAAGGCTCCGCCCCGCGAACCCTCATCTGCAATGCCTCTGCGGACATCGTTCTCATCCAGGTTGCGAATCTCGAATACGAACCTGCAGACTAAGCCTCGCTGCTCAAGCCCATTCTAAGAGGCAAGGCTGACACCGTCCTCGGCTACCGCCTCATCGACTCGTAAGAGCACAAGGGTTGTATTTTTGGGCACTTGCTCGGCAACAGGTTTCATGTGCTCTTGTCCAATATCACGGCTCATCTCAACCTCACCAACATGAAATTCTGTTACAAAGTTTTCAATCGAGACTTGATTCAGTCTGCGACGATCGAGGAAAATCGTTTCGGCATCGAGTCGTCAATCCTAACGCCAAAAACCGAGGGGCATTTGTTTCTGAAATGCTTGCGTGAGCACTTAGAAGTGATTTTTTTGACAGGAAAACATAACTTTACTTCCAATGATGAGTTCGTGCATCAAACTTTCTGTGAATTATTTTCAAGATTTGGTTTGTTACGTTTCCGTAACATACCTATTGCGTATTTTCCATTAGTTCGATACTAAAAGAACTTGAAATCATCTAGGCGTAAAACAGCAATAAAACATCTCAGTTGTGTTGCTGTGGCTGGAGAGTAGTGCAAGCCTGATTCATTTTTGCATTCACCATCAGAGTAAAAACATTCAAACCAATCATGAAGAAACTCACACAATATAAGCGAACATCGATTCCCTACATTCTATCCCTCGCGACGTTGCTCACGGGGTCTAGCCTTGTCTCCACACAAGCCGGCGATTTCGAAAGTTGGTGGAACGGTAAAGGCCTCCTCCGAGGAAATGGCGATACCACCCAACGCATCGGACAGGACAGCAACATCATCTTCGACACTCGCGCCAATCTCGAAGACATGGGCATCAAATTTAATGGAAAATACAAAGGCGCGATGTATTACACGACGCAGGCGGAGGGGCCTGAACGCAGTTTTTTCAGCAACGAGGTGAGTTTTGGAGCAGATGTTAATTTAGCTCGTTTCCTCAATCTGGACGCGCTTGATGGATTGTCGCTCTTTGGAAATTTCCGCTATCGAGATTCCGTCAGGCATGAATCCGATGTGAACACCATTAGTGTTGAGGGAGACTCCATGTTTCAGCCCAACCATATGTATTCTGGCACGCAGTTCCGCGTGACGAGCTTTGGGTTGAATTATACCACAAAAAATCTGTTACCCGTCGAGGATATGATTGTTCTTCGCGCCGGTTGGCTCCAGCCGAGCCGGGAATTTGCGGATCAGCCGCTTTCCAAGTTGTTTCTCAATAACGCAATCGAAAGCTCCAAGGGTATCGGGGGAAACATCAAATTTTCCTCCAGTTATAGCGCTTGGGGTGGAACTGTTGAAATCAAGCCAATCCAAGACGTGTACATCAAAAATGGCTTGTTCATGGCAGTTCCTGAGGCTGGTGAAACGGCAAATCATGGACTAGGATTCCGTGGGTACTCTCTTGATACTGGAAGAAATGGATTATGGTATATGGGTGAGACTGGATATAAACCCAAAATCGGTTCTTCGAAATTGGAAGGCAAATACGCCTTCGGTGGTTACTTTTTCGGAACACCTGTTTCTCGGACAGGTGGCGGGACTGCGACTTACAGTAATCGCACGGAAGAGGGGCAATATGGGTTCTATATCCAAGCAGATCAAATGCTTTTCCGTGAACCTTCTGAAGATGCCTCCAAGCTATCGAAGGAGGGCTTGAGCATGTTCAATCTCTTTTCCTTTGCACCTGATTATGCTCAAGGTAACAAGTATCCCTTCTATTTCCAGACGGGACTTGTTTACACGGGTTTGCTCCCCACTCGCGAAAAAGATACAACTCAAATTGCATTGGGTTATGGTGATAGGAATGACAATGCTGATACCGCCGCCAAGGACTTCTCCGCAACCTATGTACTTGAAGCTGGGCATTCTTTCCAAATCAATGGGTGGTGGTTTGCTCGTCCGTTTGTTCAGCACATTCGGAATCCGAAAGGCGATTGCTCAGTCAAAGATGCCACCGTTTTCGGCCTCTCCACAGGCTTCACCTTCTAAAAATTAAAACAGCCGCGCCTCTGATGTCGAAAGACTGCATTGGGCGAGGCTTTTGTCTTTGCAGGTCTTATTAAAGACGGTTCCGGAATTTCATCCATTTCTCTATTCGTTTGGAAATGGGGTATTTGCAGGCAGATTTTTTATCGGGAAGCGGCTGGTTTGGACGATTTGGCACGTGCTAAGAGGAGAAATTTATTAGCTTCTTTTTGAGCGAGTGCAAGTAGGGCAGGAGGGAATGTGGCCATTAATTCCTTGTAAGTTTTGATGGCTGTGATTTCTCCATTGTCTTTGGCAATGAGGAGCCACTTGAGAGCCTCCTTGCGGTCGGGACTCGCAGGAGAATCAACGCCGAGGAGGTGACTGAGGTTGGATTGGGACTTGGTGTCGTTTTGCTGTGCGGCTTTTAAGAACCAGTCCTTGGCTTGTTCCATGTTTTTTATCGTGCCATCCCCATCGCGATAGCTCACGCCTATCAGATTTTGCGAGGCAGCATCCCCTGCCTCGGCAGATTTGAGCACAAAGGGAAAGGCTTTCTTGCGATCCGGCATGGTGAGAGAATCGCCAAGAAACAGGACTTGACCGTAGGTACGAACGGCATCGGTATCGCCGGTCGAGGCCGCCATTTCGAGCCACTTCAGGCTTTCGGTGTTGTCGTGTGGTATTGTTTTGCCTTGGCGGAGCATCAGGCCGAGGTTGAGTTGGGACTTGGCGGAACCGGCCTCAGCTCCCTTACGAAACCACTCGATCGCTTTGGCCTCGTCTTTTTCGAGGACGATCCCTTGGAAATAAAAGTAGCCCATGGTGG
>CAMDOJ010000144.1 GCA_945903555.1 Chthoniobacter flavus | reverse complement strand
GAAAGGGCCTCGCCTGCGAGTCCATACACCGTCTCCGTTGGCAGTGCGACGATGCCTCCCGCTTGTAGAATCTCGATCGCGGTGGCGATCCCTCGCTCTCCCAGGTCCGTTCGCGTATTCAATCGAGTGAGATATCGAGAACGTCGTTTGTTTGTTTCTGACGGAAAGTGAGGAGTGCGTTGAGAAGGGCGGGGATCTCCGATGCTAGGATAGATGCAGCAAAAAGAGCTGCGTTTTTTGCTCCGGCGACACCGATCGCAAATGTGGCCACGGGAATGCCAGTCGGCATCTGGACGATGGACAGAAGCGAGTCTAGGCCGCGGAGTGCTTGGCTCTCGATCGGAACTCCGAGCACAGGTATGTGCGTGTGAGAAGCCAACATTCCTGGAAGATGGGCAGCCCCACCCGCGCCGGCGATGATCGCTCTCAGGCCCCGATTGGCGGCTTCTTTCGCATAGTCGCTCAAAAGATCCGGGGTCCGGTGAGCGGAGACAACCTTACACTCGTGCGCGATACCCAATAGATTCAGCATGGCCGACGCTTCCTTCATGGTCGTCCAATCCGAGCGGCTTCCCATAACGAGGCCAACAATGGGTGCATTTGATTTTGTCAGTTTTTTTGTTTTCATCAATCCAGATTGGGGCGCCAGTTCACGGTAGGGCTTATCTTATCTCATGTTGCCTGCCTTATTGGCATAAAAAAACCTCTACTCGAGACACGATAGAGGAAAGAAAAAAATGGTATGAGGTATAAGGTCGGGCGGACACACGGTCCGCCCGGCCTTAAGGGACGTCTTATTTGGACGTGCCGATTGTGCTTGGAGCAGGTGCTGCTTTTGGCTTGCTGGCGCATGCGCCAAGGCCGAGAGCTGCTACTGCGAGAGCTGCCATGGCAGCGATAGTTGCAAATTTCATTTTAATAGTCCGCCTCCTTTCTAGGCAAGTTGCCGCGGCGAATCTCTCACATCCGATTCGCGTGACAATATTATTTGTCACTTTTTTCTTCTAGCCTTTCTCTATCCCCATATATCGGAGGCGCAAGTCGACTGTTGCTCGACTCGGCTATGCAGGTCTACTCTCCCCGATATGTCCAAACCTGTTTGTCCAATGTGTGAAATGCCTGAACTTCTTGAGCGCGCCGAACATTGGGAGTGCGTCACCTGTGGGCATGAATGGGTTCGCGAGGCGGCGATCCCAGAAGCGCGAGTGGTGAAGGATGCTTTCGGCACTATTCTTGCCGATGGCGACTCTGTGGCCCTTATCAAGGATCTGAAGTTGAAGGGATCGTCCCAAGTTCTGAAAGGGGGAACCAAGGCCAAAGGGATTCGTCTGGTGGACGGTGACCACGAGATTTCCTGCAAGATCGAGGGTGCGGCGATGGGATTGAAGGCCTGTTTTGTCAGGAAGGTTTAGATTTCATGGTCCACACATAAAAGGGAGCCGCGATTTTGCTCTTGCGAACGAGCGGGACTACGGAGAGATTCGGCCCTCGTTTGAGCATGGAATCTCGGTTCCATCCGCTCAGCATATCGGCTCACATAGGTAGCCGATCACTAATTGCCGGCGTGGCGAAATGGCAGACGCAAGGGACTTAAAATCCCTTATTCCGAAAGGGGTGTGCGGGTTCGAGTCCCGCCGCCGGCACTGGAGGCGCGAGTTTTTCACTCGAATCCGAATTCATTGAAAGCGTGACCGCGCTCGGTTCCGTGGTTATGAAATTTTCTATGCAAATTGAAACCCTATCCACCGCCGATGATGTTGCTGCCCGTGCTGCCCAAATCATCGCCCGAGATGCCCGAAGCGCTGTTGCAGTCCGTGGAAAATTTGTCATGGCCGTCAGTGGCGGTCGCACTCCATGGCAAATGCTCCGCGCGCTTGCCAACGAAGATGTCCCTTGGGCCGAGGTGCACGTCGTTCAGGTCGATGAGCGCATCGCTCCCGCCGGTGACGCGGATCGTAATCTCACTCATCTTCGTGAAAGTTTGCTCTCCCATGCTCCCATTCCAGAGGATCAAATCCACGCCATGCCTGTCGAGATGGCAGATCTGGATCAAGCTTGCCAAGATTACACGTCGCTTCTTCAATCTCTTTGCGGAAGCGCAGCGGTGATTGATCTGGCCCACTTGGGTCTGGGACCTGACGGCCATACGGCTTCGCTGATTCCCGGCGATGCGGTTTGTGGTGTTTATAGCGCCGAAGTCGCACTCACCGGTGTTTACCAAAACCGCCGCCGTATGACTCTCACCTATCCCATCCTGAACCGCTCCCGTCATATCCTCTGGGTTGTCACAGGAGGAGAGAAGTCCCCTATGCTTCCGCGGCTGCTTGCCGGTGATCCCACGATTCCCGCCGGCCCGATCGCGCAGGAGAACGCCACACTTCTCGCTGATGCTTCCGCTGCGGCGGAGTTGAAGTAAAAAACGACGATATGCTTATCAATCGGACGAAGTTTGTTGACTCCGAGGGGGTGCTGAAGCTAACTTTCGCGGCTCTTGATACGGAACTGCCAAGCTCCTCGGTGAGCCGGGCCTAAATTTATTAAACAAGACCTTATTTAAACAACATCATCTATGGAAACAGCGACCCGACTTAAATTATTGACCCCCTCCCTCACACTTGCTGTCGACAGCAAAGCCAAAGCTATGAAGGCTGAAGGTATCGAAGTCTTTGGTTTCGGTGCGGGTGAGCCAGACATGGATACTCCTGAGCACATCAAGGCAGCGGCTATCACCGCTCTCCAACAAGGTCGTACGAAATACACCCCGAGCGCCGGTATTCCAGAGCTTCGCCAGGCGATTTCCCAAAAATTTCTTAAAGATAATGGACTAGACTACAAGTCCAGCCAAGTGATCGTGAGCAATGGTGCCAAGCAATCCTGCTTCAATGCCATCGCCGCTGTGGTGAATGAAGGTGATGAAGTCATCATTCCTGCCCCCTATTGGCTCAGCTATCCCGAGATGGTTCGTCTCGTCGGCGGTGAGCCCGTCATCGTCGAGACCCGCGAGGAGAACAACTGGAAGCTCACCGCTGAGGACTTCGAAAATGCGATGACCCCTCGCACGAAGATGATCATCATCAATTCGCCCGGCAATCCGACTGGCTCGGTCTACACCCGCGATGAGCTTCGCGCCTTGGCCGAAGTCGCCGCCGAAGAAGACATCTTCATTCTCTCCGATGAAATCTACGAGAAACTTACCTATGATGGTGCCGAGCACATCAGCATCGCCTCGATCTCTCCTGAAGCTTACGACCTCACGATCACCGTTAACGGATTCAGCAAAGCCTATGCGATGACCGGATGGCGTTTGGGTTACCTTGCCGCACCTGAGCCGATCGCCCGCGCGATCGACTCGATGCAGAGCCACATGACATCCAATGCCTGTTCGTTCGCCCAATACGGCGGATTGGCCGCTCTGACCGGTGATCAACAGTGCGTGGTCGATATGCGCGAGGAATTTGATATTCGCCGCCAATATATGTTCGAGCGTCTGACCCAGATTCCCGGTGTCACCGCCGTTCGTCCACAGGGAGCATTCTACGTTCTCGCCAATATCGGTTCCCTTGGAATCAACTCCCAAAATTTCGCCGACCGCCTATTGAGTAAGTCGAATGTGGCTATCGTTCCTGGTATCGCTTTTGGCGACGACCGTACCGTGCGACTCAGCTATGCCACCAGCCTTGATGTCATCAAGTCGGGCGTCGATCGTATTGAGGAATTCTGCAAAACCCTCTAATTTGATGGCTTTTCAGCCGCAACTCCGACCGATATTGGCGCGAGTTGCGGGTGAGACCTATTCTTTCATAAGGGGATGAATTTCTCCGCACTAGGTCAGCGGCTGTCTGGAGGCAGCGGCATCGAGCTCCTCATGGATGATCTCGGCAATGCCCTCTCGGGCACCGGTCCTTCCCCACTCATGCTAGGTGGGGGTAATCCCGCCCACATTCCTGAAATGGAGCGGATCTGGGGCGAGCGTCTGCGCGACATTCTCAACGAGCCCGCCACTCTTCGCCGCACGTTGGCTATCTACGATCCTCCGCGCGGCAATGCTCGGGTGATTGAAGATCTCGCTGGTCTTCTTCGCCAAGAATATGGTTGGCAAGTCGGTCCCGAAAACATCGCGGTCACACCCGGCGGCCAGACGGCATTTTACTTTCTTTTCAATCTCTTCGGTGGTCGGCGCGCGGATGGCTCGATGGGGCAGATCCTGTTCCCACTGATGCCAGAATACATCGGCTACGCGAATCAGTGCCTCGAAGAGGGGATGTTCACCGCTCAGCGTCCACGAATTTCTGTCACGCGACCTCACCGCTTCAAATACCACATCGATTTTGAAAATCTGAACCTCGGGCCTGATATTGCTGCGCTTTGTGTTTCAAGACCAACGAATCCCAGCGGCAACGTGATCCCAGATTCGGAACTTCAGCGATTGGCCGCGCTGGCGAAGGATCGCCAGATCCCGCTCATCATTGACAATGCCTACGGCTGGCCGTTTCCGGGCATCGTGTTTGGTGATGCCACTCCGATCTGGAACGAGCAGACGGTTCATGTGATGAGTCTCTCGAAATTTGGATTGCCCGGGACGCGGACGGCTTTCGTCGTGGCACCCCCCGAGATCGCCAAGGCGGTATCTTCCATGATGGCGGTGACCGGTCTAGCTAATGGGAATTTTGGCCAATCCATCGCTGGTCCACTCATTGCCGACGGCAGGATCAC
>CAMDOJ010000143.1 GCA_945903555.1 Chthoniobacter flavus | reverse complement strand
AAGCTCGATTTGCAGGAGGCGAAACTATCGGAATCCACTCTTCATGCGAAAGTGGAGGCACTTCGTGGGTTCGAATTGGAGGCATCCGCGCGATTGAGTGAATGCCTTGGACTCGGCGCCGAGTCTGCATTTGCGGTGAATGAAAGCCTCACGCTGCCCAGTTCGATCCCGTCGGCGAGGCCTGCTGGGAAACGGGCAGATTTGGAGTTGGCGCAACTTCTTCTTCGCTCTGGAGAAACCAGCGTCTCGCTTTCCCAAGCCACACGCTGGGAGGATGTGGGGGTGGGAATCTTTGTTGAGGGAGAAAGATTTCGCGACAATCCGACGGGAATTGAACCTGAAGCTCTCGCGGGGGTGAAATTCCAAATCCCGCTACCGCTTTGGCAAAACGGCTCTGGCAAGGTGGCGGAAAAAATGGCGTCGCGCGATCGTTTGAATGCCCGATGCGAATCCCTGCGGTTCCAAGTCCAGAACCAAGTTCTTCTCAAGCATCGCAACTTGGCGCTGCGATTCCGTTCAGCGGCACAATACGGGGATAGTGTTCTGTCTGCTGCCAGGGAGCATATCAGTGAAAGCGAGGCGGCTTACGCACGCGGTGAACTCAATATCCAAGCCGTTTTTCGAGCTCGTGAACGTCTCGTAGAAATCGAGTTCGCTGACATTGAGGCCCGCAAATCCTATTTCCTCGCCTATGCTGACTGGATGGGCGCGCTAGGTGGATCCAATCTATGAAGCCGTTTTATCTCATTTTATTTCTCATTCTGGCCTCTTGCTCGATCCCGGCAGCCCAAGGTGCGCGCCCGAGTAATACGGTGATTCTCGATGAAACGGGTGTCAAAAACCTGCGTATCGAAACCCAAATTGTCGAAGAAACGACCTTTGAGGAGAGTATTTTTGCATTGGGAGAGATCGCCGTATATCCAGGGTGTCGTGCAGTCATCAGTAGCCGCATTCCTGGCCGCGCTTTGGAGGTGCATATGAAAAATGACCACTCCATCGAGAAGGGGGCGACGGCCGTTCTCGTGGAGAGCAGGCAGCCGGGCAATCCTCCGCCCACTATCGCGCTTCCGTCCCCGATCTCGGGCCTCGTTAACAAAATCCAGATTGCTCCCGGCGAGCCAATCGATCCTGACAAAGTTCTGGCCGAGGTTTTGGACCTAGCTGAAGTCTATGCCATCGCGCGTGTGCCACAGCATTTGGCGGGGCAACTGAAGCGGGGGCAAGCGGCGCGGATTTCTATTCCAGCCGTTCCTGGGAGAACTTTTGATGCTGATCTCGAGCATCTCGGCACCGTCGCCGATGCCCAAAGCGATACCGTAGAGGCGGCCTTCCACGTCAACAATCCGGAGTTGGCTTTGCGTCCCGGAATGCGTGCCGAGTTTTCAATTGTCATTGGAAAAAAAGTCGGCGTTTTTTCGATTCCTCGCGCGGCATTGCAGGGCGATGCCTCGAACCGCTTCGTCTATGTGAAGGATTTTGAAATCCCGAATGCCTTCGTGAAAACCCCTGTCACCGTGGGGAGCCTGAACGACCGGAGTGCGGAGATCGTGACTGGACTCTTGCCCGCCGACGAAGTGGTCACGCGCGGCGGTTACTCGCTTGCCTTTGCTGGAGGCGGCTCTGTGTCACTCAAGGAAGCGCTCGACGCGGCACATGGCCATGAGCACGCGGAAGACGGTTCCGAGCTCACCCAGCAAAGCAAGAAACCGACGACCTCCTCTTCAATCGAGGGGGGCGGACAAAGCCGTTTTTGGATGAGCGTGAGTGCCATCTTGTTTGTCCTCCTCTTGATCGTCACTGCCCGCAGGAAGTCGAGTCATGTTGAATAGACTCATCGAGTGGTCGTTGGCCCACCGTGGCTTTGTGATCGTATGCTCCGCGCTCATTCTGGTGCTTGGCATCCTTACCGCTTTTCGCCTGCCCGTGGAGGTCCTTCCCGACCTCACCCGTCCCACAGTGATCATTCTCACCGAGGCGCCGGGATTGGCTCCCGAGGAAGTGGAAAACCGCATCACACAACCCATCGAGACCGCCCTAATGGGAATCGCCGGGCTCACCCGCCTGAGATCGAACTCCGATGTCTCTCTGTCACTTGTGTATGCCGAATTCGAGTGGAAATCCGATCTGCAAAAAAACAGACTTCTCGTTCAAGAGCGTCTGCAAGCAGTTCGTGAACAATTGCCTGTGGGCATCCAGCCATTTCTAACCCCTTCGGCTTCCCTTATGGGCGAAATCCTGCTCGTTGGGGTGCGCTCGACCATACCCAAGGGAGAGCCTGGCTATTTGGCTCCGAGCGAGGTTCGTTCGCTGGCGGATTGGGTGATCAAACGCCGCATCCAAAGCATTTCCGGCATCGCCGAGGTTCTCAATATGGGAGGTGGCATCCGTCAGGTGGAGATCCAACCAGATCCCTTCCGTATGCAGGCCTACGGGGTCACGTTGGAGGAACTGGAGTCCGCCGCCGCGAATGCTGCCAACTCCAGCACGGGTGGATTTCTGAGCACCGGCGCAACGGAAATCATGATTCGGAATCTGGCAATGACAACCGATCTGGAGGCCATTGGGCGAACGGCGATCAAGCGCACGGGCGAACGTCCGATCCTGATTTCCGACGTCGCTGATGTGGCTTGGGGCATCGAACCGATGCGCGGTGATGCCACCATTAGCCAATCTCCCGAAAAAACACCGACCTATGGCGTGATCATGTCCGTGACGAAGGCCCAGGGGTTTGACACCCGTGAACTTACCGAAAAGGTGAAGTCGGCCCTCGCCGAGCTTCAGTCCAGCTTACCGAAGGGCATCGAGACCATCGTGCTTTTTCAGCAGAAAGATTTCATCGATAATGCGATTGGGAATCTTAAAAAGGCCATCGTCGAAGCGGCCATCATGGTGACCTTGGTATTGGTTTTGTTTCTCCTGAATTTCCGAACCACATTTATCACTCTCACGGCCATCCCGATGAGTTTCGGGATCGCGATGCTGACATTTCAGTGGTTTGGGATTTCGGTGAATTCCATGACCCTTGGCGGATTGGCGGTCGCTATTGGTATGGTCGTGGATGATGCCATTGTGGATGTGGAAAATGTGTTTCGCCGCCTCCGCGAGAATGCCGCTCGGCCTGATCCCCAGCCACGTATCGCCGTGATTGCGGGAGCTTCGCGCGAGGTTCGCAGCTCGATTTTCTACGCGACGATCCTCATCGTTATGGTCTTCGTTCCATTGTTGGGGCTGTCAGGTGTGGAGGGGAAATTATTCACACCGATTGCGATTGCGACCATCGTGAGTATGCTGGCCTCGTTCATGGTATCGCTCACGCTGATTCCGGTCCTCTGTTCTTTTCTCCTCAATCCCAAGCAGGCTGTTGCGCATGAGGATGCTTGGTTGGTACGAGCTATGAAGCGGGGGTTGCGTGGAACCTTGCTTCGACTCGGACTCGAGCATCCCTGGCCCGTTTTGGCCGTGCTTGGTGTGGCTGTGGTCACGGTATTTTCGCTTTATCCAAAAATGGGGAAAGACTTTCTCCCCCCATTTAAAGAGGAGACCGCGCTCGTTGCTGCCACATCGGCGCCCGGCACCTCGCTTGAGGAAATGAACCGCATTTCGGATGTCATCGAAGAACAGATTCTTTCTGTGCCCGAGGTCCAGAAGGTCGGTCGTCGTCTGGGGCGGGCGGAACGTGGTGACCATGTGGTGCCTGTTTCGACAGCGGAATTTGACGTCGATTTCCGCACACGCGAGCGAGGTGACAAGACGCGCTCCCGACAAGAAATCCTGGATGAAATCCGGGCGCGGGTGAAGGCGGTTCCGGGCGTGTTCGCCGTCGTGGGCGGTCCGCTGGCCGACCGCATTGGGCATATGATGAGCGGCGTCTCCGCTCCGGTTGCCATCAAGGTATTCGGCCCCGATCTCGAGATGCTTCGTGGGATTGGCACTCAGATTCAAACCATCGCCAAGACGATTCCCGGCTTCGAGGATGCCAAACTCGATCAACAATCCTTGATTCCCCAACTTCGCATCGAGCCTGACCGCGCTCGCTGTGCCAGCTACGGAATTGCTCCAGGTAACCTCAATAATCGTCTCAGCACTCTCATCGGGGGCAAGGAGATCGGGGAATTGCGGGAGGATCAGCGTGCCATCAACCTCGTGCTCCGCCTTCCTTTGGCTTGGCGGGATTCGCCCGAGAGGATCGCTCAACTTCCCATTCAGGCTGACAGTGGTCGGTATTTTCCGCTGACTGCGGTGGCTGATGTGCGCGAGGCCAAAGGCCCGAATGTGATATTTCGTGAAAATGGGCAACGCCGTTTCACCATCGCCATCAAGCCCAGCGTGCGCGACGTTGGCACGTTGGTGAATCAACTCCAGAGCGAGGTCGCCGCTAAGGTGGTGCTACCTGAAGGCTACTTCATAACGTATGAGGGCGAATTTCAGGCCCAGCGCGATGCAACGTGGCGCATCGCTTTTATGAGCCTCGGGGTCTTTCTTTTGGTCGTTATGCTACTCTACGGATATTTTCAAAGTCTTTCGCTGGCCCTTCAAGTGTTGATCAATATTCCGCTGGCTCTTCTCGGCGGACTGGTCCTCACTTGGTTGCTCATAGACAACATCAGCATTGCCACGCTGGTTGGGTTCATTGCCGTCGGAGGCATAGCCGCCCGCAATGGAATCATGATGCTATCCCACTACTTGCACCTCATGAAACACGAAGGCGAAGGATTTAC
>CAMDOJ010000142.1 GCA_945903555.1 Chthoniobacter flavus | reverse complement strand
CCAGCAATGTCTCCGGTCTGCTCACCCACAGAAAGAATATCCATCATCACAGGGGGAAAAAATCCCACTCGGCGAAGTGCACTCGCTAGACTTGTCCCCTCACCTACCATTAAAGAAACTTTGACCAGCAATCCGTGAAGAAACACGTTGCTGGTAGCGTTAATCATCAACTGGAGGCCGTTAAAAAGGGCAACTCCATTTGAAACCAAGGTGGAAAGAGTCTGTAACATCTCAGCGTAGAATTTGGCACGAAGGACGGGGCCGACCACCGGTAGATCCAACATCGAGCGATGCCACCACGCGCGACCTGCAGGGGTTTGGACTGCCGCGCGAACAAGAAGAACCACCAAACCGATAAAGGCGATAACCGCCCACCACCACGCTGCAAAAAACTGGCTTACAGAAATGAGAATTTGCGTGATGAGCGGTAATTTCTGGCCGGTCTTGCCCAATAGAACAGCAAGCTGGGGAACCAAGAACGTGAGAAACACAAACATCAACACGATCGCCGAAGTAAAAACGATTGCCGGATATAGGAGCGACGAGATCACACGGCGACGTAGGTCCTCGATAAGGGTGAGATAGGCACACTGCCGCTTCAGGATTTGCGGAAGGGCACCGGAGGCCTCTCCCGCAGCAACAAGGTTGCAGTATAGAGAATCAAACGTCTTACTACACTCCTTCAGAGCGTCAGAAAAATTAAACCCATCACGAACGCGTTGGCGAAGGCGGGCAGCAATCGGTTGGATACCCGATTTTTCCTGTCTTTGCTCGATGACCTTCAGTGCGGACTCGAGCTTAAGACCCGCTTCAAGCAACTCAGCCAATTCCTCGGTGAAGAAAAGCAACTCGGAAGTCGAAAGTTTCACAAGTTGGCTGGGATCTTGAACCGCTTGATCTGCGACCGCTTTGTCGCTCGATTCCCCCACACTAATGGGGTTAAGACCACGCGAACGAAGAGTGCGATAGGCCTCGGAACGCGTTTTCGAGGCGATCACCCCAGTGGATATGACTCCATCCCCAGCCGTCGCTTTATATTTAAAATCCGGCATCAGTCGTCACTTTCACTCGTTGAGAATATCGACCTCGTTGGATGTCACTCGAACGACTTCCGCAATCGAGGTGATGCCTTCGGAGACTTTTTGCCAACCTGACTTTCGAAGTGGCACCATTCCCTCGCGGATAGCTAAATCACGAAGATCCGATCCGGTTGCACGCTTCTGAATGAGTTCCTGCATTCGTGTGCTCATCATGCAAATCTCATAGAGAGCTGTTCGTCCGGCGTAACCTGTGTTGCGGCAGCGTTCACAGCCAACTGGACGACGGATTTGAGATGCGAACTCGATGGGAAATCCAATCCGCTGAAGCTCATCGTCTTTATGTTCGCCAGGCTGGGAACAATGGGGACACATGCGTCGAACGAGTCGCTGTGCTATAAATGAACGAACGGAAGATCCGACCAAAAATGGTTCCACGCCCATATCGAGAAGTCGAGTGATGCCACCAACCGCATCATTCGTATGAATCGTACTAAAAACCAAGTGACCCGTGAGAGCGGCGCGGATAGCGATCTCGGTGGTCTCGAGATCACGCATTTCACCGACCATGATCACATTCGGATCACCACGAAGAATACTGCGTAGAGCGACAGCAAAGGTGAGATCAATTTCGGGCTTAACAGCGATCTGTATCACGCCATCGAGCTTATGCTCCACCGGATCTTCAATCGTCACGATGCGCCGCTCCTTGGTGTTGATGGAACTTAAAAAGGTATAGAGCGAAGTGCTCTTGCCGCATCCCGTTGGCCCAGTGACAAGGATGATGCCGTTGGGGATCGAAATGAGGTTGCGAATACGCCGCTCATTTACGGGATCCAGACCGAGCGAGGCGAAGTTGAATGTTTGCTGCCCCAGAAGACGCAGGCTCACGTTTTCCCCATACACGCTGGGAATCGTGGCGACACGGACGTCGATCGGTTGTCCTGCGATCTCAAGAGAGATGCGACCATCTTGTGGACGCCGCCGCTCCGCAATATCGAGCGCGGACATGATTTTGAGACGGGAAATGACCGAGTCTTGAAGCACCTTGATTCGCTGCGGAACCGGTGTCTCGTGAAGAACGCCATCAATGCGGTAGCGGATGCGCAGATCCTTACCAAAGGGCTCAAAGTGGATATCCGTGGCTCCTTGTTGTAATCCTTCACGGAGAATCTGATTCACAAACTTCATCACGGAAGCTTCGGAATCCTCTTCATCGACAACATTGACTTCTTCTTGCACGCCTCCAGGGAGGTCGTCCTCACGACCCTCAAGCAATTCCTCGAAAGTATCGGCACCTACGCCATAGGTGGTTTTGAGAATATCTACCAATCGGCGACGGGTCGTCATCACCATTCTTACTGGCCCTTTCCAAAATTGAGCGACGGCCTGCAATCCTGCGAAATCAAACGGATCAAATGCAAAAACACGCAACTCCCCGCCATCGACCATCGCCTCAGGGATCACGATCTGACCGAGAGCAAGCCTAGCGGGAAACTTGTCACGCACATGCTCGATCGTAGCGACAGCCTCTTCTTCACTCCAAGGGAGCTGAAGTCGATCTGCGAGCGCATGCAAAAATTCCGTCTCACGAACGATCTTGGCATCAAGGATGGCAGCGACAAGGGAGCGCTGCTCAAGGGCAGCACTGCGAAGAAGCGCATCGC
Source organism: Chthoniobacter flavus (assembly GCA_945903555.1). Lineage (GTDB taxonomy): Bacteria > Verrucomicrobiota > Verrucomicrobiia > Chthoniobacterales > Terrimicrobiaceae > UBA967. The sequence continues at coordinate 2,067 of CAMDOJ010000142.1, read as the reverse complement.
AGGCCTCTTTATCGACACATCCGTTAAGGATTGCCAGTTGCAGAAGATCATCAATCATTTTGCTTTTTAGACCAAGGGAAGTGGAACTTCTTCTTTTCCTTCACGGGCGTCGGGGCCGGAGTCGGCTTCCAAGCCGCCGGCGGCCGAGCCTGCTCAGCAAGGGGAGCAGTCATCGCGTTCCCGTCGGGCCCGAGTGGGGTGCGATCAGCTTCGTAGGCACTCGCTTTCATCATGTCACCATTTGATTCCACAACGACTGGTTGAATCATCACAATGAGTTCACTTTTTTTTCCCTTGTTCTCCGTACGCCCACCGAAAAGCGTCCCAAGAACGGGAATTTTCGACATGAAGGGCAGACCGTTCACATTGTATTCCTTATCCTCGGAAATGAGCCCTCCGAGAACGATCGTGGCTCCGTTTGGAACTCGAACACTGGTGGTGATTTCCTGAGTTGCAATGATCGGCACATCATTTCCTGAAATTGTTTCCGTACCAACGATGTTGTCATTAGTCTGGGCAATCACAAGGTTGACCTCCCGATCCGAGTTGATGAGAGGGATGACCTCGAGTTTAAGAACGACGTCTTGGTATTGGATATTTGAAGTGATCGAACTGCCATTTGCTGAAAACCCATTCGAGCTCGTGAGGGACTGCGTCGGAACGGGGACTTTTCGGCCGGAGAGAATCGTCGCCTTGCGGTTATTTGTTGTATAGATGACGGGCCGTGACAATGTACGGAAACGATTTGTGTTTTCGAGAAAGCGCGCAAAGACATCAACCGAGTCAGCAATTGTCCCGTAAACCGTCAACCCCGAAAGAGCGGAAAGGGCAGGCGCGAGGGATGCCGGGTCCACGATGCTGCTAGGGTCGGGAAAAATGCCGGGAAGTTGCGATGAGCTCAACGCCGTTCCCGCGATCCCCCCATTATTACGAATAAGGTAACTCACTCCGTATTCCATGCCCTTATCGAGACGAAGTTGACCGATCACAACGGCGAGGTAGACCTGCTTGGGGCGTTGGTCGAGGAGTTGGAGAATCTGCTTTGCCCGCAATTTGCTCTCCGGTGGACCAAATACGATCACGCTATTGGAATTATTATCCGCAATGAGGCGAATCTCACCGAGAGTCACAGATTGGGGCGCACCCTGCTCGGTTTCACTAGTCAGTCGGTCGGGCCGGCTCAGCCCATCACTCCCGGAATTCGAGTCATTTGAGTTTTGGGAGTTGCCTTGCGAGTTGGAATTTTTTCCCTGTTGGGTTGAGTTTGAGGCTCCTCCAGCACCTCCCTGTTGCTCGCTGTCCTTTTCAGCAAGCATATCACTGAGGACAGGAAAAATGTCATTTACGGGCACATAATCCAGAACGCGTACATAAGGTTCCTCAAAATCGGCGGAAGAATCGAGTTGAGCGATCACATCCTTAACGTAGCGGTAGTTTTCCGTTCGAGTGATTACGAGGACGCGATTGGTTCGCTTATCCGCCAAAAACTTAGCTTTCCCAGCCAAAAGACGGTTCTCGTAGCGGGCACTTGTGGCAGGGCCAGACGGAGAAGGCGTCGCAGGCTGGCCCTCTTTTGGCACGGGCGGTGTATTGCCGACGCTAGCTCCCGATTTCGCTGCATCCTCTTTTCCGAACATTTCATCGAGGATTTCCACCACGCGCTCTGAGTTTGCTCGTTTGAGAGTAATAAACTCCGTGACAACGCGAGCCGGTTCCACATCGATCAATTCGAGAATCCCAATCACCCTGCGTATCACCGGGGTTTTATCCGTGATGATGATGGCATTTGTGTTGGGGACGGCCACCAGTGATCCGAAGGTATTGATTTGAACCACGCCTTGGATGACGGCGGTGGCTTCCTCGGGAGAGACAAATCCGAGCGGTTTGTAAAAACTCACTACCTTGTCGCCATCCACAGGCAACTCCTTAACCTCGCTCACGAGGGGAAGACCTTCCGTACGAGGAGCTCGGCTGGGACCGAGTATCTTGATCGTCTGGGCATCAACCGGAATGATGCTGAAGCCATTCAAGAGCAGGGAACTTTCAATGATAGCGATCGCATCCTTG